>NZ_JBHVFF010000207.1:0-15342 GCF_042801895.1 Streptomyces sp. NPDC057543
GTGCGGGCGAGGTCTGCCCGCACCGCGCGGGCACAAGCGGCACCGTGTGTGCGGTGCGGCTGCCCCCGCAGTTCATGTGGACCACTGCCACGGGACGGGTAGGGTCCGTGGCGTAACCGCATCGACTGCAATTCGGCCATCGGCACGTTGGGAGACGATCCTGACACCTCGCTCAGGGCCGTCGCATACCTGGAGGGAAACGCGTGGAAGCCAACACTCGTAGCACCGGGCGTCTACCAGCTGCCTTCCTGACGCCGGGATCCTCTTCGTTCATGGATTTCCTGTCCGACCATTCTCCCCAGCTGCTTCCGGGCAACCGGAGCCTGCCGCCCCTGCAGGGGGTCATCGAGGCGCCGCACGGGACGACCATCGTCGCGGCGACGTTCCCCGGCGGTGTGGTCCTGGCCGGCGACCGGCGGGCGACCATGGGCAACATGATCGCGCAGCGCGACATCGAGAAGGTCTTCCCGGCCGACGAGTATTCGGCGGTGGGCATCGCCGGTACCGCCGGGCTGGCCGTGGAGATGGTCAAGCTCTTCCAGTTGGAGCTGGAGCACTTCGAGAAGGTCGAGGGCACCCAGCTCTCCCTGGAGGGCAAGGCGAACCGGCTCTCCACGATGATCCGCAGCAATCTGGCGATGGCGATGCAGGGCCTCGCCGTCGTGCCGCTCTTCGCCGGCTTCGACATCGACCGCGAGAAGGGCCGGATCTTCTCGTACGACGTCACCGGCGGCCGTTCCGAGGAAATCGGCTACGCGGCCACCGGGTCGGGGTCGATCTTCGCCCGTGGGTCGATGAAGAAGCTCTACCGCGAGGATCTGACGGAGCAGCAGGCCCTCACCCTGGTCGTCCAGGCGCTGTACGACGCCGCGGACGACGATTCGGCGACCGGTGGTCCCGATGTGGCCCGGCGGATCTATCCGATCGTCACCGTCATCACCGACGAGGGCTTCCGGAAGCTGACCGAGGTGGAATCCTCCGAGATCGCCCGCTCGGTTCTGGAACGCCGGCTGGAACAGCCCGACGGCCCGCGCGCCGCGCTGCTCTGACCGTCGTGCCGCTGCTTCTTCGATGCTTTTGTCACTGACAGAAAGGGACGGATAACCGGTGTCGACGCCGTTCTATGTCTCACCTCAGCAGGCCATGGCCGACCGGGCGGAATACGCCCGGAAGGGCATCGCCCGTGGTCGCAGCCTGGTTGTGCTGCAGTACGCCGACGGCATTGTGTTCGTCGGCGAGAACCCGTCCCGTGCGCTGCACAAGTTCAGCGAGGTCTATGACCGGATCGGTTTCGCCGCCGCCGGTAAATACAACGAGTACGAGAATCTCCGCATCGGTGGTGTGCGCTACGCCGATCTGCGCGGATACACCTACGACCGTGACGACGTGACGGCCCGTGGGCTGGCCAACGTCTATGCCCAGACGCTGGGCACCATCTTCTCCAGTGCGGCCGAAAAGCCGTACGAGGTGGAGCTGGTGGTCGCCGAGGTGGGTACCGAGCCGGAGGGCGACCAGATCTACCGGCTGCCGCACGACGGCTCGATCGTCGACGAGCACGGCTCGGTCGCCGTCGGCGGGAACGCCGAGCAGATCAGCACCTTCCTGGACCAGCGGCACCGTGACGGCATGACGCTCGCCGAGGCGCTCAAGCTGGCCGTGCAGGCGCTGTCCCGCGATCCCAACGGCAGCGAACGGGAGATCCCCGCGGAGCGGCTGGAGGTCGCGGTCCTGGACCGTACGAGGCCGCAGCAGCGGAAGTTCAAGCGGATCGTCGGCCGGCAGCTGGCGCGGCTGCTGGAGGCGGACGGCGGCGCCGCTCCGACGGACGCCCCGTCCGACATCGAGGACGGCGAGGAATCCGAGTCTTCCGCGAGCACGACGGACATCACCAAGTCCACCGATTCCACCGATTCCGGTGGGGACGTGGAGTAGTCCTCCGGTGCCCCGGTCCGCCCCTCCCGGCAGGCCGGGGCACCGTCATGTCCGCGGGCCGTCCGCGGGCGGGGGCGCCGAGGAGCCGCGTGCCACCAGTCGCACGGGCAGGCTGCCGGGCTCGGCCGGGCGGCCGTCCAGGACCGCCAGCAGGGCGGCCATACCGCGTTCACCGACCTGCTCGGCCGGCAGCTGCACCGTGGTGAGCTCCGGTTCGACGGCTGTGGCCAGGGCCAGATCGTCGAAACCGGTGACGGAGAGGTCGTCGGGGACCCGGAGCCCGAGTCTGCGGGCGGCCTTGCAGGCGCCCGCGGCGAGGATGTCGTCGTCGCAGACGAGGGCGGTGGGCCGGGGGCCGGGGGCGGCCAGCGCCCGCTCCGTGGCCTCGCGGCCCGCGGGGACGTCGAGCGTCGCCGCGACGGTCCGTACGGAGGTGCCGGGCACCGCCTTCAGCGCGTCGTGGAGTGCTCGGGCGCGGGCGGCGAAGGTCCAGGAGTCGATCGCCGACGCGAGGTGGACGAAGCGGCGGTGGCCGAGCGCGAGCAGATGGTCCGCGATCTGCCGCATGCCGTCGGCGATGTCGAGGTTGACCCGGGCCGCGACACCGGTGTCCTCCGGGTCGCTGTCGAGCATGATCAGCGGCAGACCGGCACCGCGCAGCGCGTCGAGGGCTCCGGCGGCCATGGACGAGGCGATCACCCCGTCGAGCGAGGCGCGCGCCGAGGCGAACGGATCCCTGGCCGGGCCGATGCCCTCGGGCGACGGGTAGAGGACGACCCCGAAGCCGTGCTCGGCGGCGACCGAGGCGGCGCCGGTGTAGACACGCGCGAAGAACTCGCTGGTGAGCGCGGGGACGACGAGGAGCGCGGTCCTGGTGCGGCCGAGGCGGAGGCTGCGGGCGGCGAGGTTGGGCTGGTAGCCGAGGCCGCGGGCGGCGTGCCGTACGCGTTCGGCGGTGGCCTCGGAGACCCGGCCGCGCCATTTGCCGCCGAGCACGAGGGAGACGGTGGCCTGCGAGACCCCGGCGGCCCGCGCGACGTCGCGGCTGGTGGGCCGGGGCGGGGCGGGACGCGACTGCGGTGCGCTGGTCACTCGGGGCCTCCGGGCCGGACAGGGGGCAGGCGCCGTGAGGTGGACCTGCGGACTGGGCACATGGTACGTATGAACCTCGACGTTATACGTAAAACTTCAGGTGCCCGAGAGTGCCCGGAGGAGAGGGGCGGGACATGGCCGCGGGATATCTGGACATCCTCCGGGCACGGCATGCGGCCCGCCTGCTGGCGGGGACCCTGGTGGGGCGGCTGCCGAGCGGCACCGCCCACATCGCGATCGTGCTGTTCACCCGGGCCGAGGGCGGCAGCTACACCCTCGCCGGCGCGCTCGCGGCCGTGTACGGGCTGTCCACCGCGGTCGGGCAGCCGCTGCTGGGCCGCGCCGTGGACCTGTACGGCCAGCCACGCGTCCAGCTCCCCGCCGCCGTGGTGTCGGCGCTGGGCATGGCCCTGCTGGCCCTGGTGGGCCTGGGGTCGCTGCCGCTGGCCTACGGCGCGGTGATGGTGGCCGGAGTCTTCACCCCGCCGCTGGAAGGCGGTCTGCGGGCCCTGTGGCCGACCGTTCTGGGCGGTGAGGACCGGGTGCACCGGGCGTACGCGATGGACGCCGTCGCCCAGGAGGTCATGTTCACCGTGGGCCCGTTGCTGGTGACGCTGCTCGTCTCCCTCTGGTCGCCCGCCGCCGCCCTGCTGGTCATCAACGCGATAGGGGTCCTGGGGGCGCTCTCCGTCGTCCTCTCGGAGCCGTCCCGCGCCTGGCGTTCGGCACCCCGGGAGGCGCACTGGCTGGGTGCGCTGCGTTCGCCGGGGCTGCTGGCGCTGCTCGGTTCGTTCTTCTTCGTCGGGCTCGCGCTCGGTTCCATCACGGTGGCCGGGGTGGCGTACGCCGACGACCACGGCCGGGAGTCGGTGTACGGCTGGCTGATGGCCGCGCTCGGGCTGGGGGCGCTGGTAGGCGGCGCGGTGTACGGGGCGCGGCAGTGGGCAGGGGCTCCGGAGCGCCGGCTACGGGTCATCGTCGCACTGCTGGCGCTCGGCTATCTGCCGCTGATGCTGACCCCGGGAGTGGTCGCCATGACCGCTCTGGCGGCAGTGGCCGGAGTCTTCCTCGCGCCCGCGATCGCCTGCTCGTTCATCGTGGTCGACCGGCATGCCCCGCGGGGCACGGTGACGGAGGCGTTCTCCTGGCTCGTGACGACCTTCGGGGTGGGCGCGGCGGCGGGCACGGCCGTGGCGGGCCCGGCCGTCGAACTGGGCGGCACGACGTGGAGCTTCGCCGTCGCGGGGGCCGGTGGGGTGGCGGCGCTGCTGGTTCTGCTGGCCACGGGAAGGGTCCTCGCAGTTCCCGGGCGCGAGGCAGTTGCTGTACGGGGATCGGAAAATGATCGGAACGGTGCTGTCGAACCCGGTTTCAGCTCAGGCCATCAGGCGTAATGTTCAGTCATGGACCGCCGCATTTTCGGGCTGGAGAACGAGTACGGCGTCACGTGCACGTTCAGGGGACAGCGCCGACTGTCTCCTGATGAAGTGGCGCGCTACCTCTTCCGCCGTGTTGTGTCATGGGGCCGCAGCAGCAATGTCTTTCTGCGGAACGGCGCCCGCCTCTACCTCGACGTGGGATCGCATCCGGAATATGCAACCCCCGAATGCGACAACCTGACCGAGCTGGTCACCCACGACAAGGCCGGCGAGCGCATTCTCGAAGGTCTGCTCGTCGACGCCGAACGCCGCCTGCACGAGGAGGGAATCGCGGGCGACGTCTACCTCTTCAAGAACAACACCGACTCGGCGGGAAACTCCTACGGGTGTCATGAGAACTATCTCGTGGCGCGGCACGGAGAATTCTCCCGGCTCGCGGACATCCTCATTCCCTTCCTCGTCACGAGGCAGCTGATCTGCGGCGCGGGCAAGGTGCTGCAGACCCCGCGGGGCGCGGTCTACTGCGTCAGCCAGCGTGCCGAGCACATCTGGGAGGGCGTCAGCTCCGCGACGACCCGCTCCCGCCCGATCATCAACACGCGTGACGAACCGCACGCGGACGCGGAGCGGTACCGCCGCCTCCACGTCATCGTCGGTGACTCCAACATGTCCGAGACGACGATGCTGCTGAAGGTCGGCGCCACCGATCTGGTGCTCCGCATGATCGAGGCGGGCACCGTGATGCGGGATCTGACGCTGGAGAACCCGATCCGGGCGATCCGCGAGGTCAGTCACGACATCACGGGGCAGCGCAAGGTGCGTCTGGCCAGCGGCCGTGAGGCATCCGCCATCGAGGTGCAGCGCGAGTACTACGAGAAGGCCGTCGACTTCGTCGACCGCCGCGGCATCCGCACCGGAACGGTCGCCCAGGTCCTGGAGCTGTGGGGCCGTACGCTCGACGCGATCGAGGCCGAGGACCTCGACCGGATCGAGACCGAGATCGACTGGGTGATGAAGTACAAGCTCATCGAGCGGTACCGCGCCAAGCACAGCATGACGATGTCGCATCCGCGGGTCGCCCAGATAGACCTCGCGTACCACGACATCCACCGCCGTCGCGGCCTGTACTACCTGCTGGAGCGCAAGGGGCAGGCCGCCCGTGTCTGCAACGACCTGAAGATCTTCGAGGGCAAGTCCGTGCCCCCGCAGACGACCAGGGCGCGGCTGCGCGGGGACTTCATCCGAAGGGCCCAGGAGCAGCGGCGGGACTTCACCGTCGACTGGGTCCATCTCAAGCTCAACGACCAGGCGCAGCGCACGGTGTTGTGCAAGGACCCGTTCCGTTCGGTCGACGACCGAGTGGAGAAGCTGATCGCGGGTATGTGAGCGGGCGACAGGAATTCCCGGACTCCGGCGCGACGCGGGCCCCGTACGTTCCTCGTACGGGGCCCTGCGTACGCCCTAGAGTGTCGGGGACTCAACCAACTGTGCCGTCTGAGATCTGAGGAACCAGTGCGCCGACTTGCCGGCCTTCTTGTCGTCCCCCTGTTGCTGGTGACAGCAGCCTGTGGTAACGAAAAGGGCTCCGCTTCCGCTTCCGTTTCCCCTTCCGCCGCGTCCAAGGACGGGTTCCCCGCGATCACCGCGGGCGCGAAGTTCGGCGAGAAGCCCACCCTGGCCAAGGGGACCGGGAACCCGCCCAAGGAGCTGAAGACCAGGGTCGTCAGCGAGGGTGACGGCGCCACGCTCAAGAACGGCGACGCCATCCAGGTCAACTACCTCGGGCAGGCCTGGGACTCCGACAAGCCGTTCGACAACAGCTTCGACCGCAAGCAGCCGTTCGACCTGACCCTCGGCGCCGGCATGGTGATCCAGGGATGGGACAAGGGGCTCGTCGGCAAGAAGGTCGGCAGCCGGGTGGAGCTGGTCATCCCGCCGGAGCTCGGTTACGGAGCGCAGGGCCAGGGCGACATCAAGCCGAACGCCACGCTCGTCTTCGTCGTCGACATTCTCAAGGCGACGCAGATCCCGACGTCCGCCAAGGGCACCGTGGTCGCCCAGGACAACATCGACCTGCCGAAGGTCGGCACCAACACGGACGGCAAGGCCCCCAAGGTCACGATCCCGACCAAGAGCGACCCGCCGAAGAAGCTCGTCTCCAATTACATCCTGGAGTCCAAGGGCGACGTCGTGAAGGACACCGACAGCGTCGTCGTGAACTACGTGGGGCTGCTGTGGAAGGACGGCAAGACGTTCGACAGCACCTACAGCGCGGGCAAGACGCAGACCTTCCCCCTCGCCCAGGTCACCCTGAAGGGGCTCAAGAACGGTCTGGTCGGCAAGAAGATCGGCAGCCGCGTGCTTCTCGTCATCCCGCCGGACCAGGGGTTCGGCGACAAGGCGCAGCAGACGATTCCGGCGAAGTCCACGCTGGTCTTCGCCGTGGACATCCTGGCGAAGATGTAAGACTGTCCCGGTTGCCCAGTTCATCAGTAAGAGGAGCAAGTCAGTGAGCATCGAGAAGCCCGAGATCGACTTCCCGGGTGGCGAGCCGCCGGCCGACCTGGAGATCAAGGACATCTGGGAAGGCGACGGCGCGGTGGCCAAGGCCGGCGCCACCGTCTCCGTCCACTACGTGGGCGTGGCATTCTCCACCGGCGAGGAGTTCGACGCCTCCTGGAACCGCGGCGCCCCGCTGCAGTTCCAGCTCGGTGCCGGCCAGGTCATCTCCGGCTGGGACAAGGGCGTGGAGGGCATGAAGGTCGGCGGCCGTCGCCAGCTGACCATCCCCGCGCACCTCGCGTACGGCGACCGCGGCGCCGGTGGCGGCCGTATCGCGCCCGGCGAGACCCTGATCTTCGTCTGCGACCTGGTCGCCGTCTGATCCGCACCCGTGCGCTACGAGGGCCCGTGCCTGGGGGCACGGGCCCTCGCTTTTGTCCGGACACCGCGGAGCGGTACGGTCGACGGTCGTAGAGCAAAACAGAAAGGGCGTCGATGGCGATTGCCAAGGCCGAGCGGCTGATGAACCTGGCTCTGTGTCTGCTGGGGACCCGGCGCCCGCTGAGCAAGCGCGAGCTGCGCGGCTCCATCGAGGCCTATCTGGAGGCCGGTTCCGACGACGCCTTCAACCGGATGTTCGAGCGCGACAAGGACGATCTGCGCGAGCTCGGTCTGGTCATCGAGACCGTGGAGAACCTGGACGGCGACACGGGATATCTCGCCCGCCGCGACAGCAACCGGCTGCCCCCGATCACGCTGGACGCCGAGGAGGCCGCCGCCCTCGGACTGGCCGCCAAGGTCTGGCAGCAGGCGCGGCTGGCCGGTGCCGCCAGCGGCGCGCTGCAGAAGCTGCGGGCCGCAGGCATGCCGGAGGCCGAGGACGCGTACGAGGTCCACAGCGCCCTTGAACCCCGTATCCCCGTTCATGAGGCCGCCTTCGAGCCGTTGATGCTGGCCTGCCGGGACCGCCGTCCGGTGACCTTCGACTACCGCAAGGCCAATGCCGCCCGGCCCGAGCAGCGCCAGGTCGAGCCGTGGACGCTGGAATGCTGGCGCGGCCACTGGTATCTGGCCGGCTGGGACCGGGACCGCGGCGCCGAGCGGGTGTTCCGGCTCTCCCGGATCACCGGACGGGTCCGCTCCCGGGCCGGGGCGTTCACCGCCGAGGTGCCCGACGTGGTGACCGTCCGCGAGACCGTCGAGAGCTGGGCGGGGGAGACGGCGACCCGGACCGCGCTGATCAGGCTGCGGACCGGTGCCGGCTACCCGCTGCGCTCGCGCGCCATATCGGTCCGGGAACTCGGGGACGGGTGGGACGAGTTGGAGATTCCGTACGGACACGGTCTGGACGCCTGGCTCGTCGAGTTCGGTCCGGACGTCGTCGTACAGGAACCCGCCGATCTGCGGGCCGATGTGGTGGACCGGCTGCGTGCCGTGGCCAAGGACTGAGGGGACCCATTCATGGCCACGAACGCGATCGACCAGACCCGCCGGATGCTCTCCCTGGTGACATATCTGCGCGAGCGCCCCGGCGCCCATGTCCAGGACGTCGCCCGCGCGTTCGGGATCACCGAGGACGAGCTGATCTCGGACCTCGATGTGCTGCCCATGTGCGGTACGAGCTTCCGCGGCGGCGATCTGCTGGACATCGACACCGACGGCGACCGCATCTGGTGGCACAACCCGGACGATGTCGCGGAGCCGCTGCGGCTCGCGGCCGACGAGGCGACCGCGCTCCTGGTCGCCGCCCGCGCCGTGGCCACGTTGCCGGGGCTGCGTGAGAGCGACCGGCAAGCGCTGCTGCGCGCCACCGCGAAGCTGGAGACGGCGGCCGGCGAGGTGGGCGCGGCGAGCTCGCGGCTCTCGGTCACCTTCGAGTCCGAGGGCGGTGTCTTCGCCGATGTCGACCGGGCGATCTCCGAGCGGCGCCGGCTCTGGCTGCGCTACTACTCGCCCGCGCGCGACGAACTGACCGAGCGCGAGGTGGACCCGATCCGGCTGTTCGCCGTGGGGCACACGTACATGGAGGCCTGGTGCCGGTCCTCCGAGGACCGGCGTACGTTCCGGCTCGACCGGGTCGCCGAGATCCGGCTGCTGGACGAGCCGGCCGCGCCGCCCGAGCTGGAACTGCGGGATCTGTCCGAAGGGCTCGTCCAGCCGGCGGCCGAGGACCCGGAAGTCGTGGTCGAGGTGGGGCCCGGCGGCCGGTGGGTCGCCGAGTACTACCCGCACGACAGCGCCGAGGAACTGCCCGACGGCGGGCTGCGGATCGCCCTGCGCACCCCCGATCCGGCCTCGCTGCGCAGGCTCGCTCTGCGGCTCGGAGGGGAAGGCCGCATCGTCTCCCCGCCGGAACTGGCGCGGAGCGCACAGCAGGCGGCCCGTGCGGCGCTCGCTGTCTACGACGACCCGGCCTGAGCGGAGATCTGAGAGATATGAGCAATATGTCCGTGATGTCGGGTGTGTCGACCGTGGTGGTGCCCGAGTCGGTACGGTTCAAGGCCGCTTGTCCGGACTGCCGTGAGCGGTTCGAGCTGGCGGCGGGCGCCATCCGGCTCGCCGTGGGCGCCAGCCGCCGGACGACGTTCTACTCCTTCACCTGCCCCGAGTGCGGCGCGGCCGTCCGTAAACCCGCCGGGGAGCGGATAGTCGAGCTCCTCACCGGTGGCGGGGTGCGGACGCTGCGTCTCCACACCAGCCTTTAGAACTCCGGACACCTAGACACATCGAGGCTCTGCGCATGTTCTGGCCCATGCTCGCCATCGCCCTGGGGTTCCTCGGGATCGCCGTCCTGGGCGTGCTGGCCGTCAAGGTCTTCGTCGAGGCCCGGCGTCTGGGGCACCAGGTGACGCGAACCACCCAGCGCATCAACCGGGCGGCGGAGGACCTCGAACGCGCCGCGACGGATCTCGCCGCCACCGGTGAGGCGTTGCGCTAGGACCCGTGCCGCTTCGTGCCTGTGAGCGGGAGCGAGCGAACGGAACCGGCGCGGCCTCCAGTTTCCCGGATTCGAGGGGTACGCTGCTCAAGCGGCCCTGAGAGCGAGGCATGGGCCGTAATCGCAAGGATGCATGGGTATTGCCCTGCGTTTACTCCTGCGGGATACGATCGCTGACAGTACGACGATCGGGCGTCCGTCCGACGTTCGATCCGCCCCACCCCTGCTGCCTCGGTGAGAAGGTACACGCATATGTTCGGAAGGCTCGGCGCTCCCGAGATCATCCTGATCCTCGTCGTCATTGTTCTGCTGTTCGGCGCGAAGAAGCTTCCTGACATGGCTCGCTCGCTCGGCAAGTCGGCCCGCATCCTCAAGAGCGAGGCCAAGGCCATGAAGTCCGAGGGCAGCCCGTCGGCCACCCCGGCCGAGCCGGCGAACGACACCGCCGCCCAGGACCAGGCCGCGCCGCGCACCATCAAGGCCGCGCCCGGTGACGTGACGAGTTCGCGTCCGGTCGCCGAGCCGACCGACTCGACCAAGCGCTGACAAGAAACGGGCCGACGCAGGCGTCGTGACCGGCGACGGCCTGCTGCACGAGATGAGGACGTGGGTTGCTCAAGTCTGCCCGCAAGCAGGAGACGGACCCCGAGGGCCGCATGCCCTTGGTGGAGCACCTGCGTGAGCTGCGTAACCGGCTGGCCAAGGGCCTGCTCGGAATCGTCGTCGTCACGATCGTGGCCGCGTTCTTCTACAAGGGGATCATCGAGTTCTTCACCAACCCGGTGCTGAAGTCGGTCGGTTGCGAGTACAGCTTCGCCGAGCTCGCCAAGAAGGAGGACGGTACGTGCGCGCGTATCGTCCTGAACGGTCTGCTCACCCCGTTCACCCTTGCCCTCAAGGTCTCCTTGATGGCGGGCGTCGTCCTTTCCTCGCCGATCTGGCTCTACCAGCTGTGGGCCTTCGTCGCCCCGGGGCTGCACAAGCACGAGAAGAAGTACTCGCTCGCCTTCGTCGGCGCGGGGTTCCCGCTCTTCCTCGCCGGTGGCTTCTTCGCGTACAAGACCCTGCCCACGATGGCCCGGGTGCTCCTGGACTTCTCGCCGGCCGGACTGGACAACCAGCTGCCGCTGGACGACCTGCTGGATCTGATCACGCGCATGGTGGTGGTCTTCGGGCTCTCCTTCGAGCTGCCGCTGCTGCTCGTCATGCTGAACTTCGGCGGGGTCATCACCGGTAAGCGGATGCTCGGCTGGTGGCGGGGCATGATCATGGGGATCACGGTCTTCGCGGCGGTGGCCACGCCCAGCACCGACCCGGTGAGCATGCTGGGGCTCGCCGTACCGATCTGGGTGCTCTACTTCGTGGCCACGGCGATCTCGCTCCTCAACGACCGCCGCAAGGCGCAGCTCGCGGCGGAGGGGCCCTCCGACGACGAGGCCTCGGAGCTGGACCTCACCCCCGAGGACATCGGTGAGACCGAATCGGTCTCGTCCAGCCGGTCGTTGCCCACTCAGGCGAGCTCGGACCGTGACCGGGTCAACGGTTACGACGACATCACCTGACCTTGTAGGGTCCCCGGGTGACCAGCGAGATCACCCTTTTCGTCAATCCCACCGCGGGAAGCGGCCGGGGCGCGCGTGCCGCGCAGCCGGCCGCATCCGCGTTGCGGGACGCCGGATTCTCCGTGCGTACGGTTCTCGGCGAGGATGCCGCCGACGCCCTGCGGCGGGCACGAGAGGCCGTCGCGGGCGGCACCGGTGCGCTGATAGCGGTGGGCGGGGACGGCATGATGTCCCTCGCCCTGCAGGCCGTGGCCGGAACGGAGACCCCGCTCGGGGTCGTCGCCGCGGGCACCGGGAACGACTTCGCCCGCGCACTCGGGGTGCCGATACGGGATCCGGCCGCGGCCGGACGGCTCGCAGCCCGGGCGCTCAAGGGCGGGGCGGTCCGCGCGATCGACCTCGGCCGGGTCGGCGAGCGGTGGTTCGGTTCCGTGCTCGCCTCCGGCTTCGACTCCCGGGTCAACGACCGCGGCAACCGGATGCGCTGGGTCGGCGGACGGTTCAAGTACGACCTCGCGATCCTCGCCGAACTCGCCGCGTTCAAGCCGATCCCGTACCGCATCAGGCTGGACGACGGACCGGTCCGGGAGATCGAGGCGACGCTCATCGCCGTAGGCAACGGATCGACGTACGGCGGAGGCATGCGGATCTGCGCGGACGCCGCCATGGACGACGGGCTGTTCGACGTGACCGTCGTCGGGGACTGCAGCCGCACCACACTTCTCAAGGTCTTTCCCCGCGTCTACAAGGGAACGCACCTCGGCCACGCGAAGGTCACCTCGCACCGGGTCTCCTCGATCGAGCTCGCAGCGGCCGGTGTCACGGCGTACGCGGACGGTGAACAACTCGGGGCACTGCCGCTCACCGCCACCTGCGTACCGGGCGCGGTGAGGGTGCTCGCACCGGGTTCTCCCGGCGGTATTTAAAGATCGCGTCGCTGTCAGAGGCGGCGGGTAGGCTCGTAAGCAAGATGACAGAGGACCTCTCACCAGCTGAGCGATACCAGGCTTCTCGGATCCGCGCCGCCGAGCTGGCCACCGCACTCGCGCCCTTCCGCGAGTTGTACGAGTTCGATCTGGACCCCTACCAGATCGAGGCATGTGAGGCGCTGGAAGCCGGCAAGGGGGTGCTCGTCGCCGCTCCCACCGGCTCGGGCAAGACGATCGTCGGCGAATTCGCCGTGCACCTCGCGCTCGCGCAGGGCCGCAAGTGCTTCTACACCACACCCATCAAGGCCCTGTCCAACCAGAAGTTCGCCGATCTGGTCAAGCGCTACGGACCGGACAAGGTCGGTCTGCTCACCGGCGACAACAGCGTCAACGGCGACGCACCGGTGGTGGTCATGACCACCGAAGTGCTGCGGAACATGCTGTACGCGGGTTCGCAGACGCTGCGTGGCCTCGGCTACGTGGTGATGGACGAGGTGCACTACCTCTCCGACCGCTTCCGGGGCGCCGTCTGGGAGGAAGTGATCATTCACCTCCCGGACTCCGTGATCCTGGTGTCACTGTCGGCGACCGTCTCCAACGCCGAGGAGTTCGGCGACTGGCTGGACACCGTCCGCGGTGACACCGAGGTGATCGTCTCCGAACACCGCCCGGTGCCGCTCTGGCAGCACGTCCTGGCGGGCCGTCGGACATACGACCTTTTCGAGGAGGAGACCGACCACGGCGGCCGCGGCACCGGACGCCGCGAGGTCAACCCCGACCTTGTCCGGCTCGCCCGGATGGAGAACCAGCGGGGATACAACCCGCGTGAACGCCGCCGCGGAAAGATGGTCCGCGAGGCGGACCGCGAGCGCGAGCGCCGCGAGCGCAGCCGGATCTGGACCCCGTCCAGGCCCGAGGTCATCGACCGGCTGGACGCCGAAGGGCTGCTCCCCGCCATCACGTTCATCTTCAGCCGGGCCGCCTGCGAAGCGGCCGTGCAGCAGTGTCTGCATGCCGGACTCCGGCTCAATGACGAGGCCAAGCGGCGGCTGGTCCGCGAGATCGTCGAGGAGCGGACCGCGTCCATCCCCGGCGAGGACCTCCATGTCCTCGGCTACTACGAGTGGCTCGAAGGGCTGGAGCGTGGCATCGCCGCGCACCACGCCGGCATGCTGCCCACGTTCAAGGAAGTCGTGGAGGAGCTCTTCGTACGAGGGCTCGTCAAGGCCGTCTTCGCGACGGAGACGCTCGCGCTCGGCATCAACATGCCCGCACGCTCCGTCGTGCTGGAGAAGCTCGTCAAGTGGAACGGCGAACAGCACGCCGACATCACCCCCGGCGAGTACACCCAGCTGACCGGGCGGGCCGGCCGGCGCGGGATCGACGTCGAAGGCCATGCGGTGGTGCTGTGGCAGCGCGGCATGGATCCGGGCGCGCTGGCCGGACTCGCGGGTACGCGGACGTATCCGCTGCGGTCCAGCTTCCGGCCCTCGTACAACATGGCCGTCAACCTGGTGCATCAGTTCGGGCGGCATCGTTCGCGCGAGCTGCTGGAGACCTCCTTCGCGCAGTTCCAGGCCGACCGGTCGGTGGTCGGGATCTCCCGGCAGGTCCAGCGGAACGAGGAGGGGCTGGCGGGCTACCTCGAGGGCATGACCTGTCACCTCGGTGACTTCGAGGAGTACGCGCGGCTGCGCCGCGACCTCAAGGACCGGGAGACCGAGCTCGCCAAGCAGGGCGCGTCGCAGCGGCGGGCCGCCGCGGCGGCGTCCCTGGAGAAGCTCAAGCCCGGCGATGTCATCCACGTGCCCACCGGCAAGTTCGCCGGACTGGCGCTGGTCCTCGACCCCGGGCTGCCGGGCGGACGGACCAATGGGCACGGGCACCGCGGGCTCGAATACCACGACGGGCCACGGCCGTTGGTGCTGACCGCCGAGCGGCAGGTCAAGAGGCTCGCCTCGATCGACTTCCCCGTTCCGGTGGAGGCGCTGGAGCGGATGCGGGTGCCGAAGTCGTTCAACCCGCGCTCGCCGCAGTCGCGCCGCGATCTGGCGTCCGCGCTGCGGACGAAGGCCGGGCACATAGTGCCGGAGCGGCACCGCAGGGATCGGTCACCCGCGGCCGACGACCGGGAGATCGCCCGCTACCGGGCGGCGTTGCGCGCACACCCCTGCCACGGGTGCGACGAGCGTGAGGACCATGCGCGATGGGCCGAGCGATACCACCGGCTGCAGCGCGACACCAAGCAGTTGGAGCGGCGGATCGAGGGGCGGACGAACACGATCGCCCGCACCTTCGACCGGATCGTCGCGCTGCTCACCGAGCTCGACTACTTGCGGGGCAATGAGGTCACCGAGCACGGGCGGCGCCTCGCACGGCTCTACGGCGAGCTGGACCTGCTGGCCAGCGAATGCCTGCGGGACGGGGTGTGGGAGGGCCTGAACCCGGCCGAACTCGCCGCCTGCGTCTCGGCGTTGGTGTACGAGGCGCGGCAGGCCGATGACGCGGTGGCGCCGAAGCTGCCGTCGGGGCCCGCGAAGGCCGCGATGGGCGAAATGGTCCGGATCTGGGGTCGGCTCGATGCCCTGGAGGAGGACTTCAAGATCAACCAGGCGGAGGGGGTCGGTCAGCGCGAACCCGATCTGGGGTTTGCCTGGGCGGTCTACATGTGGGCGTCCGGGCGGTCGCTGGACGAGGTGCTGGGCGAGGTGGAGATGCCCGCCGGGGACTTCGTGCGGTGGTGCAAGCAGGTGATCGACGTGCTGGGCCAGATCGCGGCTGCGGCTCCTCGGGAGGGAAGTTCGGTGGCGCGGAGTGCGCGCAAGGCGGTGGACGCGGTGTTGCGGGGGGTTGTGGCCTACAGCTCTGTGGGGTGACGGGTCCGCGCGGTGCGGGGTGACCGGGTGCGGGATGCCGGGTGAGGGGTGCCGGCGCGGCGTCACCCGGACCCGCGCCACCCGAGCGAGGATCCGGGTCACCGGGCCCGTCCGTCGTCGGCCGGCCCGCTT
>NZ_JBHVFF010000208.1:0-15173 GCF_042801895.1 Streptomyces sp. NPDC057543
GGAAGCGACGCGGAGCGTCGTTGACCGACGACAACGCCGGAGGCGGAGTCGCAGGGCGCCGGGAGCCCGCTCTCCATCGCGGGTGAGGTCGTAAGGTTCACGCGTGATCGAATTCGTACAGAGCCTGCGGCTGTGGTTCGCGCCGCAGCGAATCCGGGAAGAGGGCGACACCCCCGACTACCGGTTCTCGCTCGCCAATGAGCGCACCTTCCTCGCCTGGATCCGGACGGCTCTCGCGCTGATCGGCGGTGGTTTCGCGGTCGACCAGTTCCTCCCGGAGCTGTCGTGGGGCATACGGGCGGGGCTTGCGCTGGCATTGCTGGCGGCCGGTGTGCTGTGCGCGCTGCGGGCGATCAACCACTGGGTGCGGTGCGAGCGGGCGATGCGGCGCGGGGAGGATCTGCCGGTCTCCCGGTTCCCGACGCTGCTCGGTCTCGCCGTCGCGGTCGTCGCCGTGGCGATGGTGGTGGTGGTCCTCTTCGGCTGGGAGGGCCGGTGACGGCGGACGGGCGCGACCCCGGGCTGCAGCCCGAGCGGACCAGGCTGGCGTGGCGGCGTACGACGCTGTCCTGCACGGTGGTGGCGATCCTGGCGGTCAAGCAGGCGCTGCACGGCGGGGCGAGCCCGGCCGCGGTCGTCGCCGTGTCGCTGAGCGGGCTGGCCTGGCTGGGTTTCCTGCTCGTGGCGCACCGGCGGGTGCTCGGGATGGGGACCGCGCGTCCGGAGCCGCTCTCGGCGCGCGGCGCGCTGACGGCGGCGGCGTGCACGCTCGCACTCGCGGTGTTCGCCACGGCCATGCTGTTCTGAGGCCGGGCGCCGGGCCCCTCAGGCCTCCGGGGTGTCCCAGGGGACGGTGACGACGATCTTTCCGCGGGTCCGTCCCTGCTCGTTCAGCCGGTAGGCGTCCGCCGCCCGTTCCAGCGGGAAGACCTGGTCCACATGGACCGTGACGATGCCCTGTTCGGCCAGTTCCGCCAGGTGTGCGAGGTCCTTGGCGTCCGGGCGTACGTAGGCGTAGCGGCCGCCGTACGAGAAGACCTCGCCGTCCGCGATGGAGGCCAGCCGGCCCGCGGGCTTCAGCACGTCGGCGGAGACGCGGAGCGCTTCCCCGCCGACGGTGTCGAACGCGGCGTCGATGCCGTCCGGGGCCAGCGCCCGGAGCCGGTCGGCGAGGCCGTCGCCGTAGGCCACCGGTTGTGCGCCGAGCTCCCGGACGTGGTCGTGGTTGCGTTCGCTCGCGGTGCCGATGACGCTGGCGCCCGCGTGGCGGGCGAGCTGGACGGCGAGCGAGCCCACGCCGCCGGCCGCCGCGTGGACGAGGACCGTCTCACCGTCCTGGATCCGCAGGGTGCGGTGGAGCACCTGGTACGCGGTGAGGCCGGCCAGTGGCAGGCCGGCGGCCTCCTCGAAGCTCAGGCTCAGCGGCTTGCGGGCGAGGGTGCGCACGGGTGCGGCGACGTATTCGGCGAACGTGCCCCGGCAGAGGAAGTCCTCCCGCACATAGCCGATGACCTCGTCGCCGACCGCGAACTCGTCGACGGCGACACCGGGCTGCACGACGACTCCGGACACGTCCCAGCCGGGGATCACCGGGAACACCGCCTCCAGACCGGCGTCGAGGTAGCCCTCACGGGCCTTCCAGTCGACCGGGTTGACCGCCGCGGCCCGCACCTTCACCAGGACGGTGTCGGGGCCGACCTTGGGGTCGGGCCGTTCCCCGTACTCCAGGACGTCCGCCCCGCCGTACCTGCTGTAGCTGATCGCCTTCATGTACCGACCCTCGATGCGGGCCGGGGCGTGCGCAACTCAGGCCGTGGCCTCGGGTAAGGGGGGCCGTCACCAGTGCGGGATCGTGGGTGTCCGCCGGCCCGGCTCGTGCTTGCGCATCGCGACCGCGTCGTCGCGCTCGCCGACCGGGCGTCCGACGAGGGCAGTGTCGAGCGGCTGGGCGAGTTCGAGGTACTTGCCGTCCCCGTACGTCTCCCCGATACCGGTCGCACGGCCGCGTGTGACGACTTCCACATGAAGCGCGGGGTGTACGGCTGGTGGACGCCCTGGGTGTTGAGCAGGGGTGGGTCGGGGCTATCAGGACCGAGGTCGGCCGGACTTCCGCGCTCAGCGACCCTGGTTTCATATGTGAACCATATTCAGGAACGCGACTGAGCACCAGACTCCCGGACCAAGTCGGCGCCGAGCTCACACGGCGGATTCCGGGAGTCCACTGGACGACATACCGACTGGTCGGCATCATGAACACCGACCGTCTCTCACTCCGGAGGTGCGCACGATGAGCCCAGTCCACCCGCCAGGTCTCGACCTCGACCGGCTGCGCGGCCATCTCGACCGCGAGCGGCCGGATCTGGTGAACGGACCGCTCGAAGCCCGGCTCATCGAGGGCGGCCGGTCGAACCTGACGTACATCGTCACGGACGGCACGGGGCGCTGGGTCGTCCGCAGGCCCCCGCTGGGTCATGTACTGGCCACCGCGCACGACATGAGGCGCGAGCACCGGGTGATCAGCGCCCTGCACCCGACGGCCGTTCCGGTACCCGAACCCATGCTCCTCTGCGAGGACGACTCGGTGATCGGGTCGCCCTTCTACGTCATGGAGTACGTCGAGGGCACCCCGTACCGCACGGCCGAACAGCTCGCCCCGCTGGGCGCCGAGCGCACCCGGGCGGCCGTCCTCGGTCTCGTCGACACGCTCGTCGAACTGCACGCCGTGGACCCGGAGTCCGTCGGCCTGGGCGACTTCGGGCGCCCCGAGGGCTTCCTCGACCGGCAGCTGCGCCGCTGGGGCAAGCAGTTGGACGCCTCCCGCAACCGAGAGCTGCCGGGCATCGACGAACTGCACGCCGGGCTCGGCCGGGAGCTGCCCGCCTCCCCGGCGCCCACCGTCGTACACGGCGACTATCGCCTGGACAACGTCCTGATCGGCTCCGACGACCGGATCAGGGCCGTCCTCGACTGGGAGATGTCGACGCTCGGCGACCCGCTGACCGACCTCGGCCTGCTCGTGATGTACAGCTCGGACCTCGGCCTCGCGAACTCCCCGGTCTCCACCACCAGCGGCGCGGCCGGCCACCCCACTCCCGCCGAACTGATCGAGCGCTATGCCGCACGCTCCGGCCGCGACACCTCCGCCATCTCCTGGTACACGGCGTTCGCCTGGTTCAAGCTCGCCGTGATCCTGGAGGGCATCCACTACCGCTACACGCTGGGCCGGACCGTCGGCGCCGGCTTCGACCGCATCGGCGACCTCGTCCCCGTCTTCATCGAGCACGGCCTCACCACCCTCCAGGAAGGCTGATCACCCCCATGGACTTCGCATTCGACGCCCGTACCGAGGAGCTGCGCACCAAGCTGCTCACTTTCATGGACGAGCATGTCTACCCGGCCGAGAAGATCGCGGACGAACAGCGCGCGCTGCTCGCTTCCCCGTGGGACACGCCGCAGATCGTCGAGGACCTCAAGGCCGAGGCGCGACGGCAGGGGCTGTGGAACCTCTTCCTCCCCGACGCCGGGTACGGTGCCGGACTGACCAACCTCCAGTACGCTCCGCTCGCCGAAATCACGGGCCGTTCCCCGCAGTTGGCACCGACAGCACTCAACTGCGCGGCCCCGGACACCGGAAACATGGAGCTGCTCCTCCAGTTCGCCACGGACGAGCAGAAGAAGCAGTGGCTGGAGCCTCTGCTCGCCGGGGAAATCCGCTCGGCGTTCGCGATGACGGAGCCGGAAGTGGCCTCGTCGGACGCGACGAACATCGAGACCCGCATCGTGCGCGACGGTGACAACTACGTCATCAACGGCCGCAAGTGGTATATCTCCGGGGCGATGAACCCGGACTGCCGGATCTTCATCGTGATGGGCAGGACAGCCGATGGCCCTGACGGCGCCGACATCCGCCGCCGGCAGTCGATGATCCTGGTTCCGCGCGACACCCTCGGTCTCGAAGTGCGGCGCGCCATGCAGGTGTACGGCTACGAGGACCACTACCACGGCGGTCACGCCGAGGTCGTCTTCACGGATGTACGGGTGCCGGCCGCGAACCTGATCGGAGAGGAGGGCGGCGGCTTCGCGATCGCCCAGGCCCGTCTCGGACCCGGCCGGATCCACCACTGCATGCGGCTGATCGGCATGGCCGAGCGGGCGATCGAGCTGATGTGCAGGCGGGCGGTGTCCCGTACGGCCTTCGGCAAGCCGCTCGCCCAGCAGGGCGTCGTACAGAACTGGATCGCGGACGCGCGGGTCACGGTGGAGCAGCTGCGGCTGCTGGTGCTGAAGACGGCGTGGCTGATGGACACGGTGGGCAACCGGGGCGCGCACACGGAGATCCAGGCCATCAAGATCGCCACCCCGCGCGCCGTGGTCGACATCCTGGACCGGGCGGTGCAGTTGCACGGCGCGGGTGGCGTCAGCCAGGACTTCCCACTGGCCGAACTGTGGGCGGCGGCACGGACGTTGCGGCTGGCGGACGGGCCGGACGAAGTGCATCAGCGGTCGTTGGCACGGCGGGAGATCAAGCGGTACGTGTAGGCGGGGGTGGGTGCGGGGCCCGCCCGGCTGCCGCGTTGTCCTCAATCGCCGGACGGGCTCGGGGTGGTGCCGGGCGGGCTCGGCTTTCTGATTCGGTCGAGAACGTCCGTGTAGAGCGAGCGTCTGTCGGGGCGGGCATGGGCGGTGGCCTGCCGGAGGGCCGGGATCGCTGCCTCGCCCATCCCGACGAGCCCCTCGGCCGCCGTCCTGCGCACGACGGGGTTCGGGTGCGCGAGCAGTCCCGTCACGGCGGGGATCGCGGGCTCCCAGCCGGCGTGGCAGAGCGTGCGGATCGCCGTACGCGTCACGTCCGGCAAGGGATCGTCCAGCAGGATCATCGTGTGGCCCAGATAGGTGCGCCGGTCCAGCATCGTCCGTGAGGTCCGGTGGGCGCGCAGGCGGACCTTGGCCCGGGGATGGTGCAGCAACTCACCGATCAGGTCGGGGAGTCGGGAGTCCTTGTCCGGGTCCGGGCCGGAGTACGTCTCGGCCAGCTCCGCGAGGGCCCGGCTCAACTGTTCCGGGGTGCCGTTCCGGGCCAGGTCCAGCAGTTCCCGCCGGAACGGGCGTTGCGAGGGTCCGGCGGGCACGGCCGGGGCGCGGTCACGGAGCGCTGCCAGCGCTGCCGCGTCCTGCTGCAGGGCATCCGGGCCGCGCAGCGGACCTTCGACGAGAAGGAGCCGGTCCGCGAGGTCGTCGCGTCCTTCGGCGCGCAGTCGCCGACACGTACGCGTCAACGCGGGGGTGCGCAGCAGTCTGCGGTCGAGGAGCAGGTCGAGGAAACCCCAGGCCCCGGCTTCGAGGCGGTCGCCGAGGGTCCTGGCGAGCACGTCGGCGGGGTAGGTACGCAGGGCCTCGCCGACCGCCGGTCCAACGGCGGGCGGGGCGTGCTCCCACCACTCAAGTAGCAGCGGGACCAGTGGTTCCAGTGCCCACGGGTCGAGCTTCGAGGCCGCGCGGGCCACCCGGTCGTGCAGGATGTCGTCGCCCCGGAGTTCCGCCTCGCCGAGGGTACGCAGTGCACGGGCCAGGTCCCCGCCGATGGGTATGTCGATGTGCCCGCGGAGGTATGCGCGAAGCACCGGCAGCCGGGCCTCGTCCTCAGGCCACTTCGCCAGCGCCAGGGCGGCGGTCTCCTTGTGGTCCGCGGCGGTCGACCCCAGCATGTCCAGCAGGCGCTCCCGCAGGGCCGCCGAGCGAGGCTGGTCGAGGTCGTCGATGTGCACGCGTCGTGGCGACGGCGTCGGCGCCCGGACGGTCTCGGTGATGGTCCAGGGCGGTACGTCGAGGGGCTGAAGATCCGTCATCCAGTCGAGCAGGGCGGCCCGGACCTCGGGGTCCGCGCCTTGGTGGACCTCGATCAGTGCGGTCAGTCGGTCCCGTGAGCCGACCCTGCCGTCGTCCTGTCGGCGGAACTCCGCCAGAGTGCCCGGTACGCGCACCGCGTCGTCCAGCGCCGCCCGCCACGCCCGGGTCTCGGCGGGCAGGGGTGCCGCGGTGGGCTCAGGGACTGCGAACGCCTCCCTCAGCACGGCGGCCTGGGCCTGCCAGGGGTCGGAGCCGAACCGGGCGACCGCGAGTGCCTGATCGAGGTCGGCGCGGACCAGCACCGCGCCGAGACGGCGCAGCAGCGTCAGCGTGGACCTGCTCGGCGTCGTGGGTGCGGGACGCAGGGCCCGTACCGCAGCGACGGCGGCCGGCCTGTCGGCCGCCGTCAGTGTCGGCGCGACCGCTTCAAGTACCGCGACCAGGCCGTGCCGGTCCTCGTCCCGGGCGTCGACGAGCGCGTCGAGCAGGACCCGTACGGACCGGGCGAACACCGTCAGCTCCCCGGCCTCCCAGGGGCCGGGGCAGATACGCAGCGCGAAGCGCACCACCCCGTCCCGGACCGCGGGTCGGGAGCCGGCCAGCCGGAGCCAGTCGGCGAGCATCGGTCGCAGCTCGTTCAGCCGGTCGGGGTGGAGCGGCACGTCCCGCTCGGCGACGCGCAGCGCGACCGAGGGATCCCAGCCCCCGTCCACCAGCGACCTGATGTCGCGGTCCACCGCACCGTCCACCGTTGACCGCCGTGCGACGGCCGATGTGGTGATGCCGTACCTGGCCAGCGGTATCGCCAGATCCTTCACGTCCCCCGAGGCCAGTCCGAGCCGGCCGTCCGCCACCAGGGAGAGCAGGGTGGCCGCCACCGGTGACGCCTGGTTGTCCAGCGCGAGAACCGAGCGGGCGCCGAGGGCGCCGTCGAGGCCCTCCAGCAGCAGTTCGCGGGTACGGACTTCCCGGCTGTGCTCGGCGGCGGCGAGCAGTGTCGCCGCGTAGGCGTCGCCGAGGACGGCGCGCAGGGCCGCGACGAGCGTGCCGCGCAGCCCGGGATTGTCGTGGTGCCCGAGCCAGAAGAGCAGCTTGGGCAGCGCCGCGGGTGTGCCCGCGCGTACCAGTGCCTCGGCGGCGGTCTTCTTGATGTTCATGTTCGAACGGTCAAGACATGCGGCGATCGCGGCGCACGCCCAGTGGGCACGTGCGTGACCGAGGGCGAGCAGGGCCTGCCGGACGGTCTGGATGTCCTGAGCGGTGGTCAGCGCGATCAGGGTCGCCGACAGCGCCTGTGCGTCCTCGCCGGTGGCGTCGCGGGCGAGCAGGGCGATGACGTGTTTGCGTACGTGCCGGTCGCGGTGGCGCAGCAGCCGGTGCACCCGGGCGCGGGTGCCCGCCCAGGGGGCCCGGAGCAGCAGTTCGAGCAGAATCGCCTGCTCGCGGTCGGACAGCCCTGGCCGGTCCAGCAGATCCAGTGCCGTGGTCGCGACGAGTGCGTGGCCGGCCTCTCGCGCGTCTGCCGTCCCCAGCAGGCAGACGGGCCGGATCGCGCCTCGCTCGTGGAGCCGACGACCCAGGGCGTGCACGGCGTCCAGGACCTCCTGCGGCACCACGGGCTCACCGCCCGGCTGCCCGTGTTCCCGCTCCCGCACCGCCGCCTGCTCGGCCACGACACGCAGCAGCAGGTCGGAAATGACCGGCAGTGAGCCGGCGTTGCCGTGGGCCGCGATCCGGCACAGCGCCGCAGCCGGGTCGTCGGGGGCCGGATGGGAGCTCAGCAGGGCCAGTTCGCGTTCGTCCGGGCCACCGAGGTCGGCCGCGATGCGGGCCGGCAGATCGACGGGATCGAGGCGTACGAGGAGGTCACGCCTCTGCTCCGGATCGCGGGTCAGCTGCCACAGCAGTTCGAGGGCGCGGTCCCGTACGGCGTACAGATGAGGCGCGATCAAGTCCCCGGCCAGGCCCAGCCCTTCTCGCAGGGCCGCTACCGTCCGCTGCCCGCCGATGGCCTCCAGAGCGTCGAGGGCCGCGGCAGGCGCCGAGGGCAGCAGAGCGATCACGGCATCCTCGGCATCCGTGTGGCGCAGCTCGCGGATCGCGTCGAGGAACGGACCGGGGTCGGGAGCCGAGGGAAGTGCGCGCGTGATGGCGTCCCCGACGGGAAGCTCGGCGGCTCCCTGCTCGGCCAGGGCCACCAGCAGGGCGAGCCGTCGCGGCCGGCTCGGATCGTCGGCAGCCGCATCGGTCAGCAGCCCGAACACCTCCTTCCGGCAGGTGAACAGGATCGTCGCGACCTCGCGGGGCGGGATCGAGTGATCGGCCAGAACCAGGCCGATGACGGCCGGAACGTCCCGACCGTCCACGAAGTGCCCGCGCCGGTGGAGACCACGCAGGCAGGTCACCGTCGGCCCGCCGAACAACAGCGGATCGCGTGCGGCGACGGCCGTGAGCTCACCGATGTCGGCGCGGTCCGCCAGATCGCCGAGCAGTTCCATTCCCCGCCGGCGAAGGCCCGGCGGAAGATCCGGATCGTCGATGATCTCCCGCAGCAGGGCCTTGTGGCCGTGGCGGGCGGCGGCCGCAAGGGCGGCGTCGGCCACCGCAGGCCTCTCCCCCGCCGGACCGGCGGTGAGGAACGTCGAGATGCACCCCGGCCGCAGCGGCTCCATCGCCGCCCAGGGCTCGGCGAGTTCGCCCAGTGCGCCGACGACGACCCGGTCGTCGTCGGCGCCGAGCAGGCCGATCAGGATTTCGCGGACCAGCGCGGGAGCCAGCAGTCCGGCGTGCAGCCCCTGCCGGGCGAGCCGCAGCGCCTCGGCCTGCAGCACCGGGTCGCCGCTGTCCGCCAGCTCGCTCACGAGTCGCGACGGGCTGTGCGCGCCGGTGATGTCTGTCTGCCGTACGGCCTGGTAGAGGAGTTCACCCGGTGCTTCGTCACGGATCACTACGGGCTCGTCGAGGAGTTCGGCGCGCAGCCACGCGATCGCCACCCGTACGGGCGGCCCGGCCGTGCGCCATGGCGGGCGGGGGCGGCCCCGGAGATGGGGGGCGAGTCGCTCGTAGAGCCCCGCCAGGAGGAGATCCGCCTCCGGTGGTCCCGTCAGCGATACGGGCAGCAGCCCGGCGAGTTCGGCCCTCTCCCCGTTGTCGGACAGGCGGCCGGCTGTCACTCGCTCGGTGAGCAGGACCAGCCCGAGATGACGCAGGGTGGGGTCCTCGTGCCGGATCAGACGTCGGAGCACGGCCGGTGGACAGTCGCGCGCGTCCAGGAGCCGGGACAGCCGTCCTGCGTCGGCCCGGCGTACGGCGTCGTGGAACGGTTCGTCGGCCGGCGTCTTCACCGTCGGATGCTAACCGGGCGCTCCCGGCTCCACCAACGGGTTTCGACCCCGTCAGTAGCCGCCGAACGGCACATGGTCCGCCAGCGCCAGTTCGCGGGCGAAGGTCCTCACGCGCAGCAGGCACCGGGCGGCGAAGCGGACGGCCGCGGTGTGGCGCGGTCCGTAGGCCGCGGCCCAGAGTACGGGGACGCGCGCGGATGGCTGGATGTGAGTCATACATCCAGCTTCGCCCCGTACCGGCGGTCGGTCCAACAGATGGTTTTGCTGGCTGTGATCTATATCGTTGATGGATGGAGATACGCCAACTCCGCCACTTCATGGCGGTGGTCACGCACGGCACGTTCACCGCCGCCGCCCGTGCCGAGCTGATCGTGCAGTCCGCGCTGAGCACCTCCGTACGCAACCTCGAACGGGAGCTGGGGGCCGAGCTGTTCGACCGGACGGGCCGGCGGGTGATCCTCACCGAGGCGGGGCGGGCGCTGCTGCCGTCGGCCCGGTCGGTGCTCGCCGGGGCCGAGGCGGCGCGGGACGCGGTGGGCGCCGTGTCGGGGCTGGTGACCGGCCGGGTCCGTATCGGCACCATCCAGACGCTGACCTGCGTGGACCTGGCGGCCGAGCTGGCCTCGTACCATCGGCTGTGGCCGGGGGTGCAGATCTCGCTGCGCGAAGCGACGACGCCGGAACTGGTCGCGGGGGTACGGGCCGGTGAGCTGGATCTCGCCTTTCTCGCGCCGGACGCCGCCGAGCTCCCGGACGGCATCGTCGGGTTCGCGACCTGGCACGAGGACCTGGTGCTGATCACCGCGCCGGGCCATCGGCTGGCGACGGCCGGAAACACCCCGCTCAAGGATCTCGCCGACGAGCCGTTCGTGGACTTCCGCGCGGGCACCGGCCTGGAGACCGCGGTGCGGCGGCTGACCGCGCACTGTGGGCTGCAGCGCCGGATCACCTGTGACGTCACCCAGATCCGACTGCTCGTCGATCTCGTGCGGGCCGGGATCGGCGTGGCGATCGTGCCGCGGCGGATCGGTGCGGACGCGGGGCTGCCGTGTGTCGGCATCCGGCAGCCGGAGCCCGGCCGGACGGTGGTCCTCGCGGGGCGGGCGCCCCGCCCCCGCAACCCGGCGGCGGAGGCGCTCCTCGGCCGGCTGACCGGCGGCGCCGCCGGAGCGCTGGGCGCGGATTAGGGTCTTTCGTTCGGATCGGGCCGGATCAGGGAGCGCCCCGCCGCGGAGCGGCTGATGTCACCGTGGCGCCGTGCGTCGCAAGGCGGAGGAGGGATGCGGAGGGGGTCTCCCCTGCCCGCGCGGAGCCGAGCGCCTGGGGAAGGAGCCCTGGTGACCGACGACAACACGGCGAGGCGCGGTGCCGGGAGCACGCGAGCCCGGCGTGATCCGAACGAGAGGCCCTAGGGGCGCAGAGCGCGCAGCAGCAGGTCGGCGAGGTGGTCGGCGACCTCCTGCTGGCTGAGCGGGCCGTCCGGCCGGTACCAGGTGGAGAGGTGGTGGACGGAGCCGAAGTGGTAGTCGACGATCAGGTCCGCCGGCGTGGCCGTGGAGAACACCCCGCTCCGCTGGCCCTCCTCGACCAGGGCCCGGAAGCGCTCGTGGTAGCGGCGCCGCTCCACCCGCACCTGCTTGTTCTTCTCCGGGCTCAGGTGGTGCATGGACCGGAAGAAGATCGAGGCGTCGTCGAGGTTCTCGATGGTCGTGACGACCACGTCCGCGGCGGCGTCGCGCAGCCGCTGTTCGACCGGGGCGTCGGCGTCGGCGAAGGCGTCGAGCCGCTCCTGCTGGAGCCGGAGCACCCGGGCGTAGACCTCTTGGAGGAGGTCCTCCTTGGAGCCGAAGTAGTGGTAGAGGGCACCCTTGGTGACGCCCGCCGCCTCGACGATCTCCTGGACCGAGGTGCGGTCGTAGCCCTGCTCGGCGAAGAGCCGGGTGGCGGCGGCCAGCAGCCGCTGAGGGACGGGGGGCGTGTCCCCGTCCGTCGCCTTGGCCATTGCCGCCACCTTCCTTCCCTACCGTGCGTGAATCCGTGCCGTGCGTGAAACGCTCCGCTGTGCGTGAAGCGGTCTACCGGGGGGAACGCAGTTCCCGCCTGAGGATCTTCCCACTCGCCGTCTTCGGGAGCTCGGTCAGGATCTCGACCTCGCGCGGATACTTGTACGCGGCAAGCCGTTCCTTGCAGTACGCACCCAGTTCCCCGGGTTCGACGGTGGCGCCCGGCCGCAGGCTGACATAGGCACGTACGGTTTCGCCCCGGTAGGCGTCGGGGACACCGACGACGGCCGCCTCCCGGACCGCCGGGTGGGTGTAGAGGACGTCCTCCACCTCACGCGGCCAGACCTTGAAGCCGGAGGCGTTGATCATGTCCTTCTTGCGGTCGACGACGTACAGCCAGCCTTCGCGGTCCATGAACCCGATGTCGCCGGTGCGCAGCTCGCCGTCTGGGAAGGCGGTGGCGGTGGCCTCGGGCAGCCGCCAGTAGCCGGAGACGACCTGCGGTCCGCGGACCGCGATCTCGCCCTGTTCACCGAAGGGCACCTCGTCACCGTTCTCGTCCAGGATCCTGACCACCGTGTCGGGGCCGGGGACGCCGACGGAGAGGGTTCCGGAGACCGGGTCGACGGGGGCTTCGCGCTCCGGCGGCACGGAGGCGCAGGGGGCCGTGCACTCGGTGAGGCCGTAGCCGTTGCGGATGTACGGGCCGAAGGCCGCCCGGAACTTCTCGACGAGTGCGGGCGGCAGCGGTGCGCCGCCGGAGGAGATCACCTGGAAGGAGGAGAAGTGCTCGGGGGTGACGCCGGGGTGGGCGGCCAGGGCCATGAAGGCGGTGGACGGGCCGACGGTGTAGGCGGGGCGGTGTTCGGCGAAGGCTTCGAGGACGACGCCCGGGTGGAAGCGGTACGCGAGCACGAGGGTGCCCGCGTTGGTGAGGCAGGCGGCCAGCTGGCACACCATGCCCGTGATGTGGAAGAGCGGCGCGAGCGCGAAGTAGGAGGAGCCCTCGGCGATCGAGTGGCCGGCCCGCTGGCGCTCGGCGTTGACCATGATGTTGCCGTGGGAGTTCATGGCGCCCTTGGGGGTGCCGCTGGTCCCGGACGTGTAGCTGATCAAGGCCACGTCGGCGGAGGTGGGTTCGCGCTCCTCGGGAGCCTTCAGGCCCTGCCGGGCGACGGTGACCAGGTCGTCGGCGTCCGCGGGCACGGGCAGCCGCTCGAAGCCGAGTACGCGTGCGTCGTTCTGCGTCTGGAGGTCGAGTTCGCTGGTGGTGAGGGCGATCCGTACGGTCGGGGCGTCGGCGGCGGTGTCCCGCAGGTAGGCCTCCCAGGCCCGGTCCGCGCAGATCAGTGCGGTGACTTCGGCGTCCTTCAGTACGTGGCCGACCTCGCCGGACTTGTACATCGGGTTGAGCGGGACGACGGTGGCGCCGGCCTTCCACGCGCCGAGCAGGGCGAGCACGAACTGCGGGGTGTTCTGGAGCATGATCGCGACGCGGTCGCCGCGCTCCAGGCCCCGGGCGGCGAGGTGGCCGGCCACCGAGTCGGAGAGCGCGTCGGTCTCGCGGTAGCTCAGGCGGCCGTCGAAGTAGGCGAGCGCGGAGTGCCCGGGGCTGCGGGCGACGGAGTCGCGGAAGGCATGGACCAGGGTCTCGGCCGGGCTGACGGGGGCCCGCTGGGCCTCGCTGAGCAGGGAGACCCAGGGCTTGGCGGCGTAGATGGACCCGTTCATGCGCCGGTCTCCTCCCACTTCTGCTGGAGGTGGTTCATATTGCCGAGCCAGTGGTCGGTGTCCTTGGTGCGTGCCCGGTAGTAGCCGGCGACCTCGGGGTGCGGCAGGACGAGGAAGCGGTTCTCGGCCATGGCGTCGAAAAGCGCGTCGGCGACCGCCTCGGGCTCGATGGCGCTGGGGGCGAGGACGAGCTCACCGGCCGATCCGGCGGCCGTGAGCATGTCCGTACGCACGCCCTGCGGGCAGATCGCGTGGACCTTGACGCCGCGGTGGCGGTAGGTGAGGGAGAGCCATTCGGCGAAGGCGACGACACCGTGCTTGGTGACGCTGTACGGGGCGGCGCCGATCATCGTCAGCAGTCCGGCGGCCGAGGCGGTCGAGACGAACCGGCCACTGCCGCGCTCCAGCCAGTGGGGCAGCAGCGCCCTGGCCGCGCGGACGTGGGCCATCACATTGACGTCCCAGGCGGCGGCCCAGACCTCCTCGTCGGCGAAGACGTCGCCGGGCGAGGCGAGGCCCGCGTTGGCGCAGTAGATGTCGACGGTGCCCTCCAGCGCGTCGCGCGCGGCGTCCACGATCCGTGAGGCGTCACCGGCGACGGCGACGGCGCCGATCTCCTCGGCCAGCGGCCCGATCCTGGCCTCGTCGAGGTCATTGACCACGACCCGCGCGCCCTCCGCGGCGAATCGGCGGGCCAGAGCGGCTCCGATGCCGCCTCCGGCCCCTGTGACCACTACGCCCGCGCCCTGCACCGTACTCATCGGGTCCCGCCTCTCTGCCGACTGCCTCAGCAGACTAACCAGTCGGTATGTCGTAGCGGAAGAGGCCGAACCGGCTCGGGCGCCCCTCCTGTCACACCCGTCGCGTCCGGCGCATTCCGTACGGCCTGAACGCGCGCTAGCGTGCGTGACCATGACAGAGGTCGCGATCATGGAGGTAGCTGAATGAGCCTGTCCAGACGTGGTTTGCTGGCCGCCGGTGGTGCGGTGGGAGCCCTCGCGGCGACGGCCCGGTACCGGGGCGGCGACCGCCGCCCCCGGTACCGGCAACGGGCGGGGCAACGGGCACGGCCGGGTCCGTACCGGCTTCGACCTGCTGGCGGCGGACGGCTACGCGCTGCTGAAGGGCCAGAAGGTCGGGGTCGTCACCAACCCGACCGGTATCACGTCCGACGTGCGTCACATCGTCGATGTGATGCATCCGGACGAGCGGGTCGACCTGATCGCCGTCTTCGGGCCCGAGCACGGATTCCGCGGCACCGCGCAGGCGGGGGGTTCGGAGGGGCGGTACGACGATCCGGCGACCGGACTCCCCGTCTACGACACGTACTTGAAGAGCGGGCAGCCGCTCGCCGATGTCTTCACCGCGTCCGGTGTGGACACGGTCGTCTTCGACATCCAGGACGCGGGCGCCCGCTTCTACACGTACATCTGGACGCTGTACGACTGCATGGAGGCGGCGGCCCTCGCGGGCAAGCGGTTCGTGGTCCTGGACCGGCCGAACCCGGTGACCGGGCGGGCGGCGCTCGGGCCGGTGCTGGACCCGGCGTTCGCCACGTTCGTGGGCCGCCGGGAGATCGCCCAGGCGCACGGCATGACGGTCACCGAGCTGGCGCTGCTGTTCAACAAGGAGTACCTGGCCCGGCCGGTGGACCTGCGCATCGTGAAGATGTCGGGGTGGAAGCGCGCGGACTTCTTCGACACGACCGGGCTGCCGTGGGTGCCGCCGAGCCCCAACATGCCGACGCCGGACACGGCGCTGGTCTACTCGGGGACCTGCCTGTTCGAGGGCACGAACCTGTCCGAGGGACGCGGCACCACCCGGCCGTTCGAACTGCTCGGCGCCGAAGGCATCGACCACCGGTGGGCGGCGGCCGCGAACGCGCTCGATCTGCCGGGAGTCGCGTTCCGCGAGGCGTACTTCGCGCCGACGTTCTCCAAGTTCCAGGGGAAGACGGTCGGCGGGGTGCAGCTGCATGTGCACGACCGCGAGGCCTTTGATCCGGTGCGCACGGGGATCGCGCTGCTGGTCACGGCGAAGCGGACGTGGAGCGGGTTCGCCTGGCGCTCGGACAACTGGATCGACAAGCTCACCGGCAACACGCGGGTCCGCACGATGATCGACGCGGGGGCGGACACGGACGAGGTGGTGGGGGCGTGGGCGAACGACCTCGCCGCGTTCCGGTCCGTCCGGAAGAAGTACCTCCAGTACCGGTGAGGCAGGTCGGGCGGGCCCGGGGGTCCGGGCC
>NZ_JBHVFF010000209.1:0-15044 GCF_042801895.1 Streptomyces sp. NPDC057543
GAGTACGACACCAGAAGATTCTTCGTCTGCTGGTAGTGCTCCAGCATCATTTTGTGGTTCTCGCGGCCGATCCCCGACTGCTTGTACCCGCCGAAAGCGGCGTGCGCCGGGTACGCGTGGTAGCAGTTCGTCCAGACCCGGCCGGCCTGGATGGCGCGGCCCGCCCGGTACGCGGTGTTGATGTCACGGGTCCACACGCCCGCGCCGAGGCCGTACAGGGTGTCGTTCGCCGTGGCGACCGCGTCGTCGAAATCGGAGAAGGACGTGACCGCCACGACCGGACCGAAGATCTCTTCCTGGAAGACGCGCATCCGGTTGTCGCCCTCGAAGATGGTCGGCTGAACGTAATAGCCGCCCGCCAGCTCCCCGTCGTACTCGATCCGCTGACCACCCGTGAGGACCTTCGCGCCTTCCTGCTGGCCGATGTCCAGATACGACAGGATCTTCTGCAGCTGGTCGTTGGAGGCCTGGGCGCCGATCATCGTGTCCGTGTCCAGCGGGTGCCCCGGCACGATCTTCTCCGTGCGGGCGATGCCCGCCTCCAGGAATTCGCCGTAGTGGCCGCGCTGGATCAGTGCGCGCGAGGGACAGGTGCAGACCTCGCCCTGGTTGAGGGCGAACATCGTGAAACCCTCAAGGGCCTTGTCGCGGAAGTCGTCGTCCGCGTTCCACACGTCGTCGAAGAAGATGTTCGGCGACTTGCCGCCCAGTTCCAGCGTCACCGGCTTGATGTTCTCGGAGGCGTACTGCATGATCAGCCGCCCCGTCGTGGTCTCACCGGTGAAGGCGATCTTTGCGACGCGCGGGCTGGAGGCGAGGGGCTTGCCGGCCTCCGCGCCGAAGCCGTTGACGATGTTGACGACACCGGGCGGCAGGAGGTCGGCCACCAGCTTCAGCCATACGTGGATGGAGGCCGGGGTCTGTTCGGCCGGTTTGAGGACCACCGCGTTGCCGGCAGCCAGCGCCGGGGCCAGCTTCCACGTCGCCATCAGGATCGGGAAGTTCCACGGGATGATCTGCGCGACGACGCCCAGCGGCTCGTGGAAGTGGTACGCGACCGTGTCGTCGTCGATCTCGCTGAGCGACCCCTCCTGGGCGCGCAGCGCACCGGCGAAGTAGCGGAAGTGGTCGATGGCCAGGGGGATGTCCGCGGCCAGGGTCTCCCGTACTGGCTTGCCGTTGTCCCAGCTCTCGGCGACCGCCAGCTCCTCCAGATGAGCCTCCATCCGGTCGGCGATCCGGTTGAGGACCGACGCGCGCTCGCCGGCCGCGGTCGCTCCCCAGGCGGGGGCCGCGGCGTGTGCCGCGTCCAGGGCCCGTTCGATGTCCTCGGCAGTGCCGCGAGCGATCTCGGTGAAGGGGCAGCCGTTGACGGGGCTGGGGTTCTCGAAGTACTGGCCACGGGCAGGCGGGACGTACGCGCCGCCGATCCAGTGGTCGTAGCGGGACTCGTACGAGACGATGGCGCCCTCGGCGCCCGGCGCAGCGTAACGGGTCATCTCTGTGGCCTCCCGGATCCGGTGCCGCCCGCCGTTGGACGGCCCTCGGGACGAGGGTAGACAGCGGCACGTTGCAACCCCGTTGCACGGGAACACCGCTATCCCTGCTCGGTCTCCAGCATCCGGACCCTGGCAAGCAGTGCCGGGCGCCGACCCGCGGGGACGGCCGTCGCGAGCGCACGCCAGACCGGGAGGTCGTCCTCGCCCCAGGGGCTGTACGCCCAGTCGGCCAGCAGGCCCGGGTCACCACGCGCGATCAGTGCGGCCCGCAGCTGCTCGTCGAGCCGGCGCCGCAGCCGGATGACGGACGGCGCCTGCGAGGCCGGCAGCAGCGGACCCGCGTAGCCGCCGAGCGCCGCCGCCACCGCGCCGGACGCCAGTCTGCGCGCCACCGTGTCGAAGTCGGCGTCTACCGGCGCGGAGAGACGGTAGGGGCGGGAGAGGAGCAGTTCGGGCCCGAGCAGTCGTCGGAGCCTGGAGAGTTCGGCCCGCAGCGTCACCGGGGTCACCGACTCGTCCTCGTACAGCTCGACGAGGAGCTCGTCGCCACCGAGGCCCTCGGGATGGCGGGCCAGGCTCACCAGAAGCTCGCTGTGCCGCCTGCTGAGCCGGATCTTGCGGCCTCCGGCGACGAGTAGCGCCTCGTCCCGGCCCAGCGCACTGAGCCGCACGGTCTCTCCGGCGGGTGCGGGTGCGAGGAGCGCCAGTTGTGACTCGGCGGCGCGTGCCACCGCCTGCACGAACGCCAGGCTGTGCGGATGCGCGAGCCGGTGCCCGCCGGTGATGTCCACGGCGCCCAGGACCCGTCCCGTGTGCGGGTCGTGGAGCGGCGCCGCCGCGCAGGTCCACTGCTGGACCGGCCGCAGGAAGTGCTCGGCGGCGAAGACCTGCACCGGCCGGTCCACGGCGATGGCCGTACCCGGCGCGTTCGTGCCGGCCACGGACTCGGCCCAGCGGGCGCCCTCCACGAAATTCATCCGGCCCGCGGCCCGCCGGGTCGTCGTGTGTCCTTCGACCCACAGCAGTCTGCCGAGCGCGTCGCACACCGCGAGGAGGTGTTCGCCGTCCGTCGCGTACGCGCTCATCAGCTCGCGGATCAACGGCATGGCGGGGGCCAGGGGGTGCCCGTCCCGGTACGGTCCGAGGTCGTCCGCGCCCAGTTCGACCAAGGCGGCACCGTCCGGGCTGACCCGGGCCCGTGCCGAGCGCCGCCACGACTCGCCGACCACCGGACGCACCGGCCGCTCCAGCCGTCCGGCGGTGGTGAACACCTCGTGCGCATGCCGGAGCTGGCCGAGCCGTTCACCGGGGTCCGCGTCAGCCGTGAGGGCCACCCAGGGGTCCGTCAACTCACCCTCCCGTCCAGGGGCGTCGTGCACACCCCATCGTGGCCGCAGCGCACGTCTGTGACAACCGTGGGGCGGAGAGGGACCGGACGTGGTGGTGCGGGTGCGTCAGCCGGCCGAGTAGAGGTTGACGAGACGGATGTAGCGCACCCAGTCCCAGTTCGGGCCGGGATCGGTGTGGTCGGTGCCGGGGACCTGGGCATGGCCGAGGATGTGCGCACGGTCCTTGGGGATGCCGTAACGGTCACAGACCGACGCGGTCAGGAGTGCCGACTTCTCGTACATGGTGTGGGTGAAGTAGGACGGCTGGTCCACCCAGCCCTCGTGCTCGATGCCGACACTGCGTGTGTTGTAGTCCCAGTTGCCCGCGTGCCAGGCGATGTTCTGCTCCCGGACGCACTGGGCTACGTAGCCGTCCGCCGAGCGCACCACGTAGTGCGCGGAGACCTGCTTCGCCGGATTCTGGAAGATCCCGATCGTGCTCGAAAACGTCTCCTGGGTGACATGGGTGATCACGTACTGGATCGGATAGGCCGAAGGTCGGGTCGATGCCGTGTAGTTGGACGTGGAGGCGGGCGTCCAGTGGGCGAGCGGATAGTCCGTCTCGCCCGCCGCCGCGGAAGCCGCGGCGCGGGTTGAGGCGGGGAGCAGCGCGGCGGCCGCCGTCACGGCGGCGCCCTGAAGAATCCTTCTGCGGTGCATGAACACTCCTGTGGGGGGAGGGGTCAGGGACTGGACATCAGCGTCGCGGTCTCCCGCAGATGGCGGTGGAGTCCGCGATGAGGGTCGCCTGTGGGCAGCCATTCCTTGCGGATCTTGGCCACACAGGTGTAGTTGGTGTCGCACACATTGGCCAACGGCGCCTCGCCGGCCTGGCCGACCAGCTGATAGGCGTCGAGTTCGGACAGGCCGTAGTCACGCGCCAGCCACTGTACGAGGTCCAACTGCGAGATACGGAAGGCGTCTTCGAGCGGACGCGCGGAGCCGGTCGACATCAGATGCGTGTCGGACTCGATGCGCGGCCACGGTGTCGTGACCCCCTTCAGCAGCTCGACCAGCACCATCGTGTTCATCGCACACTCCACGGCGACTCCGCAGGTCTCGCCCTCGCCCTGACGGGCATGCCCGTCCCCGAGACTCAGCAGCGCACCCTCGACGTTGACGCCCAGATAGCAGGTGACACCCGCCCGCATCTCGGGCGTGTCCATGTTCCCGCCGTGCGCGTCGGGCACCAGCGCGGACCGCACCTCCAGATTGGCCGGCGCCACCCCGACCGTGCCGTGCATCGGATCCATCGGCAGCTCCACCCGGACGTCACTGTCCCGGGCGCTGAACAGACAGGTGCGGCGCGCCCGGTCCAGCTGCCACATCCACACCACTTCGGGCAGCGGGGCCTGCAGTGAAGCGGTGGTGTGCGTGGAGGTGAGAGCGCCGAAGAGGGGCACGGTCGTGGAGGCGGCCCAGTCCCTGGCCGGTTCGATGGAGACGAAGTGCACCGCTACGGTGTCCCCGGGTTCCGCGCCCACCACGTGGAACGGGCCGGTCTGCGGGTTGAGGAAGGGGAACTCGCAGACCTCGGAGACCAGGTCCCTCTCCGAGCGCACCCGGCCGGCGAAACAATCCTCCGTATACACGTCGAGGAACGTGCCCGGCTCGATACGGGCGACCGGCGCCGCTCCGCCGAAGGTCCAGGCGTACTCGCCCTCCTTGGGGCGGACGGTGAGAATACGGGGGTCGTTCATCGCTGCACTGCTCCTGTCCTGGGCTCCCCGGCCTGCCCCGGGGCCTCGTCGAGATGGATCCGTCCGGTCTGTGCCACCCGCTCCGGATGCCTGCGCAACAGCACCACCAGCACAACGATCCCGATCAGCATCCAGACACCGACGACCGGACCTGCGTACGAGACCGGCGCACTGAGCTCCGAGACGAAGTCGAAGACCGGAATCCCGGCGGCCGTCAGCAGCGCGGGCACGAACGCCGCGATGCCCAGGACCGGGAAGAGAAGATGGAGTACGGGATTGAACGCCTCGCGCCGACGTCGCAGGAAGTACCCGGCACAGGCCAGATTCACGACGATGTACACACCGATGATGACGGTGACGATCACGGTGGCCAGCAGCACGAACGCGGTCACCGGGTCATAGGCGAAACCCAGTCCGAGCGCCGCGCCGACCGCGATCACGAATTGCACGGCCACTCCGGTGACGGGGGAGCGGCGGCGCGGATGGAGGCGTGCGAACGCCTGCGGGAACACGCCGATGCGGCCGAGGGCGAACGCCGTCCGGGTCGACACGTTGGCGCACGCATTGGCGTTGGCCACTGTCGAGTTGACCACGGCGAGGAAGAGCAGCACCCAGAACAGCCCGAACGAGGCACGGGCCACGCCCTCCCACGAAGCCGACCCCGCCGAGCCGAATCCGGCGAACCGGTCGGGCCCGAAGTACACGGACATGGCATACGTGGTGAGGACGTACACCAGGCCGATGGAGAGCGCCGCGCCGAGCACCGCACGACGCATCGTGCGCCGCGGGTTCTTCGTCTCCTCGGCGAGCGGTGCGGCGGCCTCGAAGCCGGCGAATGCCAGCACGGTGTAGACCGAGCCGGCGAAGATTCCGCTGATCCCGTCGAAGCCGTCCGCGGTGTGTGAAGTACCGAACACCGAAAGGGTGTTGTCCGATCCCGCTTGCCCGATGAGCAGCACGGCGAACCCGACGAAAACCAATACTTCGAAGATGCCGAGCACGGTTCCGAACCGCGCGGAGGCCCGTACCCCGAAATACCCGGCGAGCGCGATGATCACCGCGCCCAGCAGTGACCACGGCCACCACAGGTCTGCCGGGTAGGACGACCACTCCTGGTGCAGGGTGCCCGCTGTCGTGAAACCGAGCTGGAGCAGCAGCAGCGCGGGGACCAGTGCCTCCACGAATACATAGCCCCACCCGACGAGAAAGCCGATAGCCGGATGCAGGCCCTGCGCGGAGTAGGTTGCGACCGAACCGGCGGCCGGCAGATGGCGGGCCAGCTCCGCGACGCACGACGCGGTGAACAGACAGGCGACCAGCGCCACCACCACGGACAGCGGAAGACTGCCGCCCGCGAAGGCGGCTCCGGACGGAATCGACGCTGCGATGGCAGCGGCGGGCGCCATCGCCGTGATGCTCTGGAAGAGGACCTCGCGCAGCCCGATGGCATTGCGTAACAGTCCGCTGCCCGATTCCCCCGACACCTCGTGACTCCCTCTGTCCGACAACCGGAAGGCGTTGTCCGATGTACGGCCGAGCGTCTCGCGCGCCCTACCGTACGGGCGTCGCGCGGGCGACGGAAGACGGCAGGAGCCGAAATCGGGTGCGCGGGGCGGGGATTGGGGCGGATCGCGGACGCGGACAGTCCCGTCGCAGGGACCGGGCCGCGGAAGGAGAGCGGTTACGCGGGGTCAGCCACGCAGCGGGCGGGGCAGCTTCAGTAGCGTCACCGACGTCTTGATGCCGCTGTCGACCAGCCGGCCGTTCGCGTCGAACGCCTCGGCGCCGTCGGTCATCCCGAAGTCGTTGTCGTTGATGAGAGCGAGCGTGTCCCGGCCCGTCACCGCCACGCCCTCGATCTTCCCGGGGACACCCGCGACCTTGCCCAGGTCCACGACCAGACTCTTGCGGAGCACTGGAACACCCGCCGCCGCGGGGTCGGTGAGCTCCTCGTACGAGGGCGAGGCCGACGGGTCGTCCCAGGCGGAACCCAGGATGCCGGGGCCGTGCGGGAGGGTCACCCGGTGCAGCCGGGCCGCCTTGTCCGTGCGCTCCTCGACCAGGAGGCGGTCCCGGCCGATCGCGACGACCGAGGAGATCTTCAGCTCGGAGGTGTCGTCCTCGCCCGGGTCCACGACGTCCACCGCGTCGAACCGGTAGGCGTACTCCGCCGTGACCGCGTGTCTTTTCGTCGAGAAGCGCAGCAGCCGGACATTGCGCGAGGACTCGCCCGCGTCCTGGTCGGGCAGGGAGAGCGGGCTCTGCACCGCCAGCACCAGATCGCCGCCCGGCAACAGGGCGAGCCCCTCGAAACCCCGGTTGATCTTGCGGTGCTGCAGTACGCGGGGCAGCGCCTCCACCACCGGATAGCCGGCGCCCGTCAGCCCGAGCCCCTGCGGGACGTAGCGAGTCAGCACCCGGCCCTCGGCGGAGACATGAACCAGCGAGGGGCCGTACTCGTCCACGAGCCAGAACGTGCCGTCGGCGGCACGGACGATGCCTTCGGTGTCCAGGCCGTTCGGGTCGTACCCGAGCGGTGTCCTCGCGTCGTACGTGTGCGGTGCCTCGTCGCGGCCCGGCTGGTTCGGCAGACCGGTGACGGCGGCGCCGGAGCGGGTGGTCAGGGGAATGGCCCGCAGCACCTGGACGTGCTTGCCGCTGACGCGCACCTTCACGATCGCCGGGTCGAAACCGGGCACCGGGAAGGTGCGCCGCTTCTTCCCGTCGATCTTGATCTGGCCGTTGGGGCCGCGGTCCGTCACCGTCCAGAACTCGCCCTTGCGCCCGGCCGGGTAGATGTCGCTGCCGATACCGCCGAGCAGCACGCCACGGTCGTCTGCGACCGTCCCCGGGAGCAGCCCGTTGCTGAACCCGGCCAGCGCAACGTCGCCGAGCACGGCGCTCCCGGTGACCCGCGCGGTCCGCTCCGGACGCGCGTGCCGGTCCTGCGCGCCCGTCGCCGTTCCGGCGGCACACACCGTTGCGAGCAGGGCGAGCGGCAGCCCGAAGGCGAGAGCACGACGGACAACATGCGGGGACATGAGGCCTCCTGAGACGGCATCAGCTGAATGCCCAGGTTCCACCCTCGCCCTCAACGGGCGGTGACATCGAGTTGAACACCGGGGCGGAACGCGACGACGGGCGGGGCGACGACGTCCTGACCGGCCCCTGCCCGTCAGCGTGTCCTGACCGGCCCCACCCGTCGGCCGTCGAGCGGCCCGTCCAAGGATGACCCGGTCGCGTGGCGACCTCAGCCGTCCGACCCGCTCGAACCTCCCAGCGCCGCCGCCGGATCGTCGTCCGCCGGGCCTGCCGGAACCCAGTGCCCGTTCTCCTTGCGGTAGGGCCACCAGCGCCCGTCCCGCCCGTACCTGATCTGCACACCGGCTTCCACAGCGGTCCAGCGATTGCCCGCGAACCGGAGCCGTGGCTGCTCGCCCTCGTCCCACGCGGCGGCGAGCCGGGCCCGGGCCCTGGCCAGCGATTCCGGATCCGGCGTCCACTCCTCGTCGAGCACGGTGAGCGCGACCGCCCCGCCGTACTGCCAGGCACGCACAGCCGCGTCGAGTCCGGCCCGTGACCGCCCCGATCCGGCGGTCAGCCGCGTCGCGATCCAGGGCTCGGGCCGGGCGTCCGCGATCAGCCGTACGGCGTCCTGCTGCGGCGTCAACCCGACCGGGGGCGGCTGCCGTTCATGGCCGGGGGTCAGGGCGTCCGCCAGCATCCGGTGGGCGCGTGCCGCACCGTCCCTCGCCAGCAACTCCAGGACCGCCGGATCGACGCCGGGTTCCGGTTCCGTCTCCGAGTCCAGCGACGGCGCGGGGCCCGGTTCCGCGGGCAGCGGCGGGGGCGCGGGCAGCGGGGGCAGGATGTCCCGCGCCGCGAACGCCTCGTCCGCCCGTACGCCCCGGTCCTTCGCCTTCGTGGCCGAGGCGCCGGACCCGGCGGAGGAGGCGGCCGGCCCGGCCGCTGCCTGCCCCTCGGCACGGGCGGCAATGCGCTCCTGGAGCTCGTCCAGGAGCCACCGTTCGCCGCGCCCCCGCATGAGCAACAGGACGAACGGATCCTGGTCCAGCAGCCGCGCCACCTGATAACAGAGGGCGGCGGTATGCGGGCAGTGGTCCCAGGTCTCGCAGGTGCACTCCGGGTCCAGACCGCCGATCCCCGGGAGCAGTTCCACACCGGCCGCCGAAGCGTCCTCCACCAGGTGCGGCGGCATCTCGCGGTCGAGGAGCGCCGCGATGTACCCGGCCCGGGCGGCGGCCAGGTCCAGGAACCGTTCCCAGTCCGCCTCGCTCAGTTCCTGGAGGAGCACATCACTGCGGTACGTGGACGAGTCAAGGTCCCGGACGACCGCGGTGATCCGGCCGGCCCGCACGGTAACCGCTCCGACCCGGCCCTCGCGGGCGAACCTGCGCCCCTTCTTGAGCTGGGCGCCGTCCAGGGCGGTGTCCTCCAGGGCCTTCAGCCATGCCCGGCCCCACCAGGTCTCCGCGAAGCCGCGGCCGCGCGCGGGCGGCAGCGCGGCGAAGGTACGCTCCTGTACCGGAGCCGGAACGTCACCTCCGTCGGTGGTCGCGGACGCGTACCCGTCACTGTCGTATGCGTTGTTCATCGCGTGCCCCCTCGCAGTTCCACCAGATCGGCCAGTTCCGCATCCGTCAGTTCGGTCAGCGCCGCCTCGCCGGAGCCGAGCACCGCGTCCGCCAGCCCCTGCTTGCGGGCCAGCATGGCGGCGATCCGGTCCTCGACGGTGCCCTCGGCGATGAGCCGGTGCACCTGCACCGGCTGGGTCTGCCCGATCCGGTACGCGCGGTCGGTGGCCTGCGCCTCCACCGCCGGGTTCCACCACCGGTCGAAGTGCACGACATGGCCTGCCCGGGTGAGGTTGAGTCCGGTGCCGGCCGCTTTCAGGGACAGCAGGAAGACCGGTGCCTCACCCGCCTGGAAGCGGTTCACCATCGCCTCCCGCTCCGCGACCGGCGTACCACCGTGCAGGAACTGCGTGCGCACTCCGCGCGCCGCCAGATGCTGTTCGAGGAGCCGGGCCATCTGCACGTACTGGGTGAAGACGAGGACACTCGCGTCCTCCGCCAGGATCGTGTCGAGCAGCTCGTCCAGGAGCTCCACCTTGCCCGAACGATCCTCGATCCGGGGCTCCTTCTCCTTGAGGTACTGCGCGGGGTGGTTGCAGATCTGTTTCAGGGCCGTCAACAGCTTCACGACGAGGCCGCGGCGGGCGAGGCCGTCGGCGCCGGAGATCGCGGCCAGCGTCTCGCGTACCACCGCCTCGTACAGACCCGTCTGTTCCGCTGTCAGCGACACCGTCCGGTCGGTCTCGGTCTTCGGCGGCAGTTCGGGCGCGATGCCGGGATCCGACTTGCGCCGTCGCAGCAGGAACGGCCGCACCAGCGCGGCGAGCCGCTCGGCCGCGGCAGGGTCGCCGCCCTCCGCGGCCCGCGCGTAGCGGGTACGGAACGTGCCGAGCCTGCCCAGCAGACCTGGCGTCGTCCAGTCGAGGATCGCCCAAAGCTCGGACAGGTTGTTCTCCACGGGCGTGCCGGTGAGCGCCACCCGTGCCTGCGCGCCGATCGTCCGCAACTGCTTGGCCGTTGCCGAGTACGGGTTCTTGACGTGTTGCGCCTCGTCGGCCACCACCATGCCCCAGCGGACACCGGCGAGTATTGCCGCGTCGAGCCGCATCGTGCCGTACGTGGTGAGGACGAACTCGCCGTCGGACAGGTCCGAGAGGTTGCGCGACCCGCCGTGGAAGCGGCGCACCGGCGTACCGGGCGCGAACTTCTCGATCTCCCGCTGCCAGTTCCCCATGAGCGAGGTCGGGCAGACCACCAGCGTCGGGCCGGCGGCCGAATCAATGCTCCGGCGGTGCAGATGCAGGGCGATCAGTGTGATGGTCTTGCCGAGCCCCATGTCGTCGGCGAGACAGCCGCCGAGGCCTAGCGACGTCATGGTGTGCAGCCAGTTCAGACCGCGCAACTGGTAGTCGCGCAGTGTGGCGGCCAGGGCTGCGGGCTGACCGGCCGTCCGCTGCCCGTCCTGTTGCCCGCCGGACTCCGGGTCGGCCACCCGGCGGCGCAGCTGCTCCAGCCAGCCGGTGGCCCGGACCTCGACCCGGCGGCCGCCGACCTCGGTGGAACCGGTCAGCACGGCTCCGAGCGCATCGATCGGAGTGACCTTGCGGTCCTGGGCCTCGCGGGCGCGCTGTGCCACTTCGGGATCGATCAGCACCCACTGGTCGCGCAGCCGCACCACCGGCCTGTTGGCCTCGGCGAGACGGTCGAGCTCGGCGCGGCTGAGCTGCTGGTCGCCCAGGGTGAACCACCAGTTGAACGTCAGCAGCGCATCGGCGGACAGCAACGGCGGGGTGTCCGAGCTGGTCCGCGCGAACCCCTCGTGTTCCTGGTCCGTTCCGTCCTCCTGCCCGATGACGCCGCGCGCGGTGAGCTTGCGCGCCAGTTCCCGGGGCCAGTGCACCTGGACCCCGATCGCGGCGAGTGCCCGCCCGGCGGGGCCGAGGAGTTCGGCGAGCTCTTCGTCGGCGGGGTCGACGGAGTCGGGCACCGCGGCCGACAACAGCGGAGCCAGCGGAGGCCAGGCACGGGCGGCCCGGCGCAGCGCCAAGAGGGTGTCCATCCGGACCCGCGGGCCGAAGACGGCCGCGGCCGGCGCGGAGCCTGCCCAGACCTCGGCGGCATCGGCGACCAGCGCCGGATCACTGACGCTGTGGATCTGCAGGACGGCTCGGAAGGACGGCCCGGCGGTCCGCTCCCGGTCCTCGTCCGGCACCGTCAGCCCGGACGCCTCGACCCGCAGCGAGAGCCGGACGCCCGCGTCGTGCCCGGCCGCGACATCGGTGGCCCAGGCCCGCTGACCGGGAAGATGCTGCGGCGCGTCGACGGCGAACGCCGGGCCGCCGGTGGCGAAGGCCGCCGCGGGGGTGCGCGGCAGTCCGTCCGCCACCGCGTCGAGGAACGCGCGCAACAGCCGCTCGGGTTCGGGCAGCAGCACCGGCTGCGCCGCCCCGTCGAGCGGCACCGCATGGGCCAGAGGCGGCATCGAGGCGGCGAGCGTCCGGATCCGCGACTGATCGTCGGCAGTCAGCGGACCGGCCCGCCAGGCATCGTGGTCGGTGACCGTCAGCCCGGGCAACAGCAAACCGCGGGCAGCGAGTTGCAGAGCGAGGAGCGCGGCGGCGCCCCAGAACGCGGCGGCGTCGGAAGCATGCTCCGAGGTCCGTGCGCGCGTGAGTACGGGCAGCGCGTCGCGGACCGGGAGCAGCAGCGCCGGTACGGCGTACACCTGCGCGTCTGTGCCGACGACGGTCAACTCCTCGACGGAACCGGGGGTATCGGGGGGACTGCTACTGTCCGGATACCAGAAAGCCATACGGCCGGTACGGAAGGGATCCGCGGGCAGGAAGACCACGGAGCAGCCGGAGAGTGCGGAGATCTCGGAGAGCGTTGTCGCAGGAAGCCTGTGCACAGCGATGCCGAATTCCTCAAATTTGACTAGTTGGGGTTCGAGGCGCCGAGGGTACTCCACCACCGCGTGTCTCCGTGAGCGGAAGCGCCGTGATCCGGGCCACTTATCGATGACTCGGTAGCCCTGCCCGGTCGCCTGCCGCGCTTCAGGGTGTAGCCAGCACCCCCGCCGGGGGAGGGGGCTTGCCCCCGGAAGTCCGGGGTGCTGGCGCCATGGCTGACGTACTCCCCGTAACCGTACGTTTCTACAGGTCAGCGCAGCTTTTCAGAGACCGGAGACCTCATGCCCCAGGCCGTAGCCACCGTCGTGGAAGGCACCCGTGACGGCACGGGAAGTGCTGTAAGTGATGTGAATGCCGGCCGCGCCGGAACCGCCCCGAGCCAGGGGAGCGACTTCGCTCCCCTCCTGCGGGCGGTCAAGGGGCAGGGGCTCCTGGATCGGCGCACCGGGTGGTACGCGGTGGGCATCGCCGCCAATCTGGTGGCACTGGGGGCCGTGCTCACCGGCATGTTCCTCCTCGGCAACACGTGGTGGACCCTGCTGCTCGCACTGCCATTGGCGATCTTCTGGTCCCGCACCGCGTTCGTCGGACACGACGCCGGACACGCGCAGATATCCGGCGACCGCAAGGCGAGCCGGGCCATCGGCCTCGTGCACGCCAACCTGCTGCTCGGCATGAACGAGGCGTGGTGGAACGACAAGCACGTACGCCACCACGCCAATCCCAACCACATCGACAAGGACCCCGACGTCGGCGTCGGCGCCCTGGTCTGGACCCAGAAGCAGGCGGCCCAGCGAGAAGGCTTCGCCCGCTGGCTCACCCGTAACCAGGCGCGGTTGTTCTTCCCTATGCTGCTCCTCGAAGGCATCGCGCTCAAGATCTCGGGCTTCCGGTACCTGCGGCAGCAGCCCGCCCGCGAACGGGCCCTCTCCGCACTGCTCCTGGTCGCCCATCTCGGTCTGTACGCAACACTGCTGCTCACCGTCATGTCCCCGGGCAAGGCCGTCGTCTTCGCGCTCGTGCACCACGCGTTGTTCGGGCTCCACCTGGGCATGGCGTTCGCGCCGAACCACAAGGGCATGGAGATGCCCGACCCCGACGGCGACCGCTGGGGCCACCTCCAGCGTCAGGTCCTGACCTCGCGCAACGTACGCGGCGGAATCTTCACGGACTGGTTCCTCGGCGGACTCAACTACCAGATCGAGCACCACCTCTTCCCGAGCATGCCCCGCCCTCATCTGCGCCTGGCGCAGCCCATGGTGCGCGCCCACTGCGAGGCGATCGGCATGCCGTACATGGAGACCGGACTGATCGAGTCCTACCAGCAGGCACTCCGGCACATGCACGAGGTCGGCGCACCCCTGAGGTGAGGAAGCCGCGGCCGGCAGGAACCGATGGGGGCGCACAGGCGTTCTCACAGCAGGAGCGGCTTCCGGGCCGCGAAGGAGGCGTGGACGATGTCGAACAGCGCGAAGATCGCCATCGGGGGAGTCGTCGCGGCAGTCATCCTGATGCCGTTCATCGGATTCTGGCTGTCGTTGCTGGTCCTGATCGGAGTCCCGGCGGTCGCCTATCTGCTGCTGGACCCGAGTCAGCGACGCAGGCTCCGCAGGATCACCCGCAAGGAAATAGGCCGCTGAACAACCAGCCGAAGACAAGCCGACAACAAGGGGGGTTCCGCTGTGGGCGCGACCGTGACCGCGGTGAGCAGGAACGAGGCATATTCGTTCACCAAGCCGAACCGGAAGAGCATCACCCTGCTGGCCGGGCTCGGCGTGGAGGGAGATGTGCACGCGGGAGTCACGGTCAAGCACCGGTCACGAGTCGCGCAGGATCCCACCCAGCCGAATCTGCGCCAGGTCCATCTCATCCACGCGGAGCTGTTCGGTGAATTGCGGGCAGCGGGTTTCGAGGTCGCTCCCGGCGATCTCGGAGAGAACGTCACGACCAGCGGGGTCGATCTCCTCGCCCTGCCCGTCGGCACCCTGCTGCACCTCGGAGACGAGGCAGTCGTCGAGGTCACCGGCCTGCGCAATCCGTGCCTGCAGATCGACAACTTCCGGGACGGGCTCCTCAAGCAGGTCGTCGGTCGGGACGCTGCGGGCCGGATCGTGCGCAAGGCCGGGATCATGGGCGTCGTCACGGCCGGTGGCGTGGTCCGGCCCGGCGACCCGATCGAGGCCGAGCTGCCCGTCGGGCCGCACCGGGCACTGGAGCGCGTGTAGCCGAAGAGCGCGCGACACACGGCGGTGGGGACCGGGGCGCACAAGCCGGAGGGCGATTGTCGGCGGTCGGCTGCCTCTTCACGCCGGTCACCGGGAGCGTGCTCAGGCCGGTCGTACCGCGATGGCGTCCAGGGCCTTCAACAGGCCGGGCAGTTCCGTGCCGCGCCCGACCGGAAGCACCTCGCCCGGTTCCTCGTCCAGCAGGATGAACGCGATGTCATCGGTCCTGGCGACCAGTGACCAGCCGGGGCCGTCGGCGCGCAGCATCCGGGCGTCGCCCGTGGCGAAGGAGGACCGGACGCGGCCCGGGGGCGGCGGGGTGTCCACATAGGCATGGGCCTCCGCGAGGGCCCGGCGTACACCGGGGTGCGCCCTGGAAGGCTTGTCCTCTGCGGCGTTCTGAGCGGTGGAGCCGGGCCCGTCGCTCCCGGCCTCGATCTCGACCTCGGGTCCGGCTCCGGGCTCGGCTCCCGCTTCGTCCACGGCGTCGCTCTCGCCGACAGCTCCGTCCTTGTACTCCACCTCGGCTTTGGTCTTGCCTGCGGCTTCACTTCCGGCGTTGGCGTTGGCGTCGGCATGTGCTTCGGCGTTCGCGCTGAGCTCGCCGTCGCCTTCGTTCCGCGCATCGGCATTGGCGTCGGCTTCTTCCTGTTCGGCAACTTCGGCGGACGTGTCGGTGCGGTCGTTGGCCGGGCCCCCGGCCGCCGCGTCCGTGCCGACGCCCGGAG
>NZ_JBHVFF010000210.1:0-15004 GCF_042801895.1 Streptomyces sp. NPDC057543
CCTCGAAGCCAAAGCCGTGGTCACCCCGACCACCAAGACCAGCCGGGACCGGTCCAAGACCGGGCCCACCCGGCACCAAACAACGCGTCCGACGCCCAGGCGACGCCGGACACCCTCCCCCGGCCGGCCGCAAGGCCCGGCGGACAAGCGTCCGGAGGGACACGCTCACACGGACCGGACCCGGTTGCCCCGCGCAGCCCACCGGCACCAGGGCGTGACGACGATCAGCGCACCCACCACCGGCCACCGGCCACAAGGGGCAGCACTGGGCGCGGGCTTCCACCTGCACGCCCACGCCACCCCTCCACGATGGGCAGAACCCATGCCAGACACCACGTCCGACATGGGATCACTTAGCTGATTAGAGACGCTCAGTGATCGTGTGAGCGGAGGTGGCCATGGCACCGGCCGCCTCTGCGGTCCGTTCAGCTGGTCGACGGCGGCTTCGAAGAGGCCGACGGTGGTGCCGGGCGCCCCGGGTATCAGGTCCAGCTCGTCCTGGATGATCAGGTCCGGAGGCCGCAGGCGGGTGACCGGCTGGGCGGTGACGCCGGGCAGGTCGCCCTGTTCAGGGACCGGCGCTCGGCCGCCCATGGTGGGGTTTCGGAGATTTGGCGCGTCCGACGGCGAGGAACCCACCCATCAGACGGCCGGACTGCGGACTCGGGGACGAGGACCACGGTGGCTGTGGCGACGGCGGACCGGGCGGGACCCAGTCCACATGGATCGAGCCGACCGCGAGGCTGCCGATGCGGGCTCTCATACCGGCCGGGTGGAGACCGGTTCGGGGAATCAGCGCTGATCGAACCCACCGGAGACGTGAACTGATGTACGCATACAGGTTGTTGGGACGTAGGTTGTGCGTTGACAGTTCACGCCTCGGTTGAAAGACGGACGGTACCCATGACCGACCACGCCACGTCGCCCGGATCGGCAGCGCATCAGAAGATCGATACGTCGGTGCCGCACTCGGCCCGGATTTGGAACTACTGGCTGGGTGGCAAAGACAACTACCCCGTTGACGAGGAAGCCGGCGACGCATACAGCGCCGTCTTCCCCGGCATCGTCACCATCGCCCGCAGCAGCCGTGCCTTCCTGCGCCGCACCCTCACGTACCTGGTCACCGAGGAGGGCATCCGGCAGTTCCTGGACGTCGGGACCGGGCTGCCGACCGTGAACAACACCCATGAGGTCGCCCAGCGGCTCGCCCCCGAGACCAGAATCGTCTATGTCGACCACGACCCGTTGGTCCTCGCGCACGCCCGTGCCCTGCTCACCTCCACCCCCGAGGGGGCGACCGCCTACGTCGACGCCAACCTGTCCGACCCTGATCGCATCCTGGCGGCCGCCGCCGAGACGCTGGACCTCACCCGCCCCACCGCCCTGATTCTCAGCAACATCCTGGGCCACGTCGCTGACTACGACCAGGCGCGCGACACCGTCACCCGCCTGATGGACGGACTGCCGTCCGGCAGCTACCTCTCCATCAATGACGGTTCACGGGGCACTGACGCCGACTACGAACAGGCCCAGGACGCGTACAACGAGACCGGCGCCGTACCGTACTTCCTGCGCCCGGTCGATGAAATCGCGGCGTTCTTCGACGGCCTGGAACTCTTGGCCCCCGGGGTCGTCTCGGTCCCCTGCTGGCGCCCGGACCCCACTTCCCCCGCCCCGGAACCCATCGGCGAGCACGGCGGCCTCGCCCGCAAGCCTTGACACCCTGACGGACCGAGGCTCGCGTACGACTGGACGGACCGCCGTCTCATGCGAGGCGGCGGTCTTGTCACACGCTCGCGTGGCCGACGCCACAACCTGCCACGAACGCCGCTCTCATGAATGAGGTGCGTTCGCCGATTCCTTGTCCGGGTTATGCGACTGGGTCCAAGGGCGATGGGATGTCCGTCCTATGGTGGGTTCCCCCGCGTGGCGAGGGATCACTGCACCCCGTGCGGCCGGAACTGGATACTGATTCGCCCGCCCGCGACCCGCGCGGCCTTGGGAATGGCGTGCTCCCAGGTCCGCTGGCAGGATCCGCCCATCACGATCAGGTCGCCGTGTCCGAGTGGCCGCCGGACGGCACCGCCGCCGCGGCACGGGCGCAGCAGCAGGTCCCGGGGCGTTCCTACGGAGAGGATGGCGACCATCGTGTCTTCGCGGGCCCCCCGGCCGATGCGGTCGCCGTGCCAGGCCACGCTGTCGCGCCCGTCGCGGTAGTGGCACAGGCCTGCCGTCGTGAAGGGTTCGCCGAGCTCGGCGGCGTAGTGCGCGGAGAGCGCCTGCCGCGCCTCCTCGAGGACGGGGTGCGGCAGCGGTTCACCGGCGCGGTAGAAGGCGAGCAGGCGCGGGACGTCCACCACCCGCTCGTACATCTGTCGTCGTTCTGCCTTCCAGGGAACCTCCGTGGCCAGGTGTTCGTACAGGGCGTCGGCGCCGCTCAGCCAGCCCGGCAGGAGGTCGATCCAGGCGCCGTCGCCGAGCTCTGTTCTGCGGAGCCCGTTCAGTGGGCGTAGACGCACGTCGTCGCTCTGATCGAACAGAGACCCCTGGAGCTGGTGCGGTGCCATGGATACAGCGTACCTGCGTTCGAACGTATGCACTATTTGAGTGGCGCACCCGCTTGAGCGGCGCTCAGCGACACTCAGCGGCCCAGTGAACGCCGCCGGGGTTCCATACCGGAGTGGCATCCGAGGGCGTGAGCGGGCTGAGCGCCGCCGGTCCGCGCCGGGGGTGCTTGCAGGGCCGGCCGGTCGCCCGGCACCGGCCGCGCGGCACGCCGACTGTGTGGATCGTGGTCCACCCGTACGGTGACGTGACGACGGCGGAACGGGCATCGACGGCGCAGCGGGCGTCCCGTCACCTCCTCCGCAGCACCCGCTGCACCTCCTGGCAGGCAGCCGGAATCGGCCCGATGACGGGAACGGGGAAGCGTCCCCGGAGTGCTTCGGCCGCCTCTCCCAGGGGGCCACCGCCGATGATGACCGCCTCGGCGCCGTCCGTCGCCACGCACGCCTCGACGGCTTCGGCCAGCCGTTCCCGCATCGCCAACGGTGTGGCGGCCAGCCGCTCGGGATCACCCGGTGTGAAGCGGATACCGGTGTACTGGGCGGACCAGCCCAGACCGTCGACTCGCGCGGCTATGGCGGCGGCCAGACCGGGAGTGGTCGTGGCGATGCCGAACCGGCGGCCGTCCGCCGCGGCCTGCGTCATGGCCGCCTCGGCGATACCGACGACGGGCAAGCCGGTCCACGTACGCAGTTGCTCGACGCCGGGGTCCCCGAACGCGCTGACCACGAAAGCCTCGACGAGTTCGCCCTCCGGTCCGCTGAGGGTACGTCGGGCCGCCTCCAGGACCTGCGGTCCCGCGGCCCGCAGCACCTCCTCCCCCACCAGCATCGAAGGCCCCTCGGCCACGGTGATTCCGCGGACCCGATAGCCGTCCTCCGGGCGCAGGGTCCGCCGGGCGATGGCGGCCATCATCGCAGTGGTGGCCTGTGAGGTGTTGGGATTGATCAGGGCTACAACGGTCATTTGCCGTCCTCTTCCCCAGTGTCCGGGGCAGGGGTGTCCGCGGCCGCAGGGGTGGCCGCGGACGTGTCCGCGGCCGGAGATGCGGACCCGGCGGCAGAGATGGGCGGCCGCCTGTACCCCTTTTCCGCTTCCTGCTGGTTCTCCGCCGTCTCCTCCATGGACCGGCCGAAGGTCTCCGGCGGGAACTGCACCGATATGGCCAGCCCCACGAAGAGCACGCCCAGCAGGGTGAACATGCCCGCTACGCCGTACCAGTCGAAAGCGGCGCCCGCGAGAATCGGCGTCAGACCGCCTGCCAGCGAGCCGAGAGCCAGGATGATCGACGTGCCGAACGCCCTTACCCGGGTGGGGAATTGCTCGGGTGCGAAAATCCAAATAGTTGTGTTCAGCATGATCACGCAGCAGTTGAAAGCCGCGCCGAAGACCAGGACGAGTACCACGCCGGAAGCCAGGAAGCCGAAGCAGAAGGCCGCCGCACAGCCGAGACCGGCGGCCACCGTGAGCACGACCTTGCGTGGGATGTAGCGGGCCGCGGTGGAGGCGGCCAACGCACCGAGCAGTGAACCGGACTGCATGATCAGGGTGAAGAGCAGCGACTTCGTGATGCTGTAGCCCTGAGCGACCAGGATGGTCGGCATCAGCGACAGTACGGAGATCTGCGCGCCGTAGGACATGCAGACGGCCACTCCGAGGGAGAGGGTGCGGCGGCCCAACGCGCCCGCGAAGACGTCGCGCAGCCGGTTGCGTTCCGGCTCGACCCGCTCGCCGCTTTCGACTGCGGTGATGAACCGCTGAGGCTGTTCCAGCTTGCCGCGCAGCCGACCTGACGCGAGCCGGTTGAGAACCAGGTTCGCCTCGTCCACCTTGCCGCGAGAAAGCAGGTAGCGCGGGGTCTCGGGGACGAACCGGCGGTAGAAGAGCACCAGGAGAGCAGGCACGGCGAGCATTCCGAACAGCCAGCGCCAGCGGTCGGGGCCGGAGAAGACGGTGAAGACCGCGACCCCGAACCCCGGTGCCAGCATGTTACCGAGACCGCCGGCGGTGACGTTGATGATGCCGACCGCACTGCCGCGGTGCCGTGCCGCGAAGAACTCCGACATCATCGTGACCGCGATGGCGATCTCCCCGCCGAGACCGAAGCCCACGACGAACCGGCCGATCGCCACCACCGTGTAGACCGGGGCGAACGCGCAGATCAGCGCACCCAGCGAGAAGAGCAGCAGGTTCACCGTGAGCATGGTCCGGCGGCCCAGCTTGTCGCCGATGATGCCGGTGGTGAGCCTGCCGAGTGCCGCCGCGGTGAAGGTGACGGTGTTCAGGAACCCGAGCTCGGCCGCCGTGGTGCCCCACGACTCCTGCAGCACGGGCCCGACCAGCCCGACCGCGTTCTGCTCCAGTGCGTCGAAGAACACGCCGAGCAGCACCATCGCACCGATCTGCCGATGCGCTCCGGTCACACCGATCCGGTCGAGGGTGTCCTCCAGTTGGCGATGGCGCGGACTTGCGTCCGTGTCGGTTCTGACGGGGGAGGCTTCCATGGGGATCCTTCCGAGCAGACTAATACTTCACATAGCGGAAGATTGGTTTCGGTGAGCGGAAGTGTGGAGTTGTTCGACGGGGGCGTCAAGAGGTTCGTCAGGGACGAAAAACCTTGATCGCGCGGACCTGCGGAATCACCGCCGGACATCTCGGCGACAACCCACGACGAGCGCTTCCCGAATCAGGCCACCCCGGCCCACGAAGTCGGCCAGTGCCATCATTTCCGGCCGCCGTATACCAGTCGGTACAATGAGGTAGGTCAATCGGGACAACTTTGGCCATATCGCGCTCGATTCAGCGTAGGATCTTGTCTCGATTCCCAGCTTGGTATACAAACTGGATCCCGGTTGTGCATCGAATGCCGAGGAGCCCTCATGTGTGTCGAATCCGCCCCGCCGCCGCCCGGCCGTGTCACTCGCCGGGGCGTCCTCGCCGGGGCGGCCGCCCTGGCGGGTACCGCCGCAGCCCTGTCGGCGGCACCGCCCGTGGCGGCGGCCGCCGGAAGAACGCCGGGGAAGGCGGCCGCGCGCTCAGGTGACCTGGTCGTCGAGGGCGGCACCCTGCTCGACCCGGCAACCGGTGACGTCATCGAGGACGCCGTCGTCGTCATCAGCGCCGGAGTGGTGCGAGCGGCCGGGTCACGGGCGCAGGTCGAGATCCCGCGCGACGCGCCGCGCCTGGACGCGCACGGCAGCTGGGTGCTGCCCGGTCTTGTGGACGCTCACATCCACCTGAACACCGCCGCCGAAGCCCATGACGCGGTCCGCAACGGTGCCACCAGCGCGCGCAGCGGTTCCACGAACTTCTATCAGGACATCGCCGTACGGGAGTTGGCCGGCCAGGCCCCTGACCTGGCGCCCCGTCTGCGGGCTGCGGGCATCTTCGTCACACCCGACCTGGGCGACACCATCCTGGCCGATCCGGACCTCACGCCGCTGGCGCGCCTGAAGGACGGCGTCCGTTCCACGGGGGCGCTGCGCCGGGTCGTCGAAGTGAACCTCGCCCGCGGCGCCGACGTGATCAAGACGCGGGTCAACGAGCGTGCGGGCCTGCCGGAGCAGGACCCTCTGGCACAGGTCTATTCGTACGAGCAGCTCTCCGAGATCGTGTCGGCGGCGCGGCGCGGCGGCAAGGGCGTGCTGTGCCACAGCTACAGCGAGCGCGGCTGCGACGACGCGGTCCGGGCGGGCATCCGGTCCCTGGAGCACGGGGTGTTCGTGAGCGAGCGCACGCTGCACGAGATGCGCCGCAGAGGCACCTGCTTCACACCGACGCTGAGCGCGATCGCCGGACTCGCCGAATCGTCGGACCCGGTGCTGGCCGAGCGTGGGCGTACGTATCTGCCGGTACTGAAGGAGGCGGTGAGAACGGCGCACCTGATGGGGGTTCCGCTGGCGGCGGGCACGGACTCGTCCGGTGGCCGGATCAAGCCCATCGGCGGCGAAGTCGAGCTGATGCACGCGGCGGGTCTGCCGGCGCTCGATGCGATCCGCACGGCCACGACCGGGGCTGCCCGGCTCCTCGGCCTGCAGCAGACGGTGGGCCGCCTCGCGCGCGGCTTCGCGGGAGACGTGATCGTGGTGGACGGCGACCCGCTCGCCGATGTGTCCGTACTGAAGACGCCACTGCACGTGGTGCGCGCGGGCCTGCCGGTCGAAGGCCTGTCCGGCCGTGCCCCTCTTTCTCGTTCCCGAGGCTGAAGACCTTGTGTCCCGTGGTGACGCCCCGTACCTCACCTCACTTGCCCCCGTCGTCTCTTCCCAAGCCGAAGGAGTCCCCATGACACCCCCTCCCTCTCCGCTGTCCCGGCGCAGTGTCCTCGCCGGCGCCGCCTCCCTGGCGGGCACCGGTGTCGCCGTGTCCGCGGGAGCACAGTCCGCCCGGGCCGACTCCCGGAGTCTGCCGCGCGACGCGGTGGTCTTCCGTGATGTGCGGCCCCTGGGCGCGACGAATCCAGTGGATCTCACCGTCGTCGACGGTCGCATCACACGCGACCGGGCTCCCAGGGGCGCCAAGGTCATCGACGGCGGCGGCCGCATCGCCCTGCCGGCTCTGGTCGACGCGCACGTCCACCCCGACAAGACGACCTGGGGCGGCTCATGGGTCTCCCGCAGACCGGCGGACACCATCGCCGAATTCGCCGCCCGGGACGCGGAGTTGTTCCGCAGTCAGAGTCGGCCGGTGGCCGAGCGGGCGTACGGGCTCATGGCGCACGCCGTGACCCGCGGGACACGGGCCATGCGTGCCCACGCCGACATCGCCCCAGCCTACGGCTTGGCCTGCGTGGAAGGTGTCGGGCAGGCGAGCGAACGGCTCCGGCATGCACTCGACGTGCAGATCGTGGCCTTTCCGCAGCACGGCGTCGTTCGCGCTCCCGGCACGGCGGCGCTGCTCGAGGAAGCGGCCCGCAGCGGGCTCGTGGACATGATCGGCGGGATCGATCCGATCAGCTTCGACCAGGCCATGGACGAGCAGCTGGACCTGGTCTTCGACCTCTCGGATCGATACGGAGTCGGCCTGGACATCCATCTCCACGACAGGGGCGAGACCGGCCTGACGGTGCTGCGCGCCATCATCGAGCGCACTCGGGCCCTGTCCCTGCAGGGCAAGGTCACCGTCAGCCACGTCTTCTGCCTTCCCGGCCTCTCCGACGCCGAACTGGCCAGGACGGCCGAGGACCTCGGCGAGCTGGACATCTCCCTGACCACCGTGGCCCCCAACGAATCGCTCGTCCTGCCGATAGCGAAGCTGCGGGAGCACGGCGTGCGGGTCGGGCTCGGCTCGGACGGGGTACGCGACTCGTGGAGCCCGTTCGGCGACGCGGACATGCTCCACCGGGCGCATCTGCTCGGCTGGATCACGGACGTGCGTCTCGACAAGGAGTTGGCAGCCTGTTACGACGTCGGCGCGCACGGTGGCGCCGACGTCATGCGGCTGCCCCGTGCCGACCTCTCCCCGGGCTCCCCCGCCGACTTCGTCCTGCTGCGTGCCGAGTGCCTGCCGCAGGTCGTGGTGGACATGCCCGCACGTGACATGGTGGTGCATGGCGGCCGGGTGGTGGCCCGCGACGGCAAACTGATCTGACACCCCCCCTTCCCGTGCCCCGGCCGCGCCCCGTCACCTCACCGCACACATAAGGTGACGGGATGCCCCGTGGCCCGCGAGACCTCACGGACTCGCGAGCTCCGGGACAGGTCGGCAAGGGCACAGGAAGGGCAGCACACATGACGGCAAGCACCAGCGGGAAGGGAGACGGAGGACAGCCGTCGACCCCGGCGTCGCGTACTCCACTGAGCGAGCTCGCGCGCCAGGCCATCAGAGAACGCATCATCGACGGCAGCTACGCCCAGGGAACCCGCGTGGTGGAACGCGAGATCGCCCAGGAGCTCCAGATGTCGCGGGTACCGGTGCGAGAGGCACTGCGGGCGCTGGTGGAAGAGGGTCTGCTGGACCTGCTGCCGCACAGCGGTGTGCGGGTACGCCGACTGGAGCGCTCCGACGTGGAGCACCTGTACGACGTGTGGGAACCGCTGGCCATCCAGGCATCACGCCTCGCAGCCCGCCGCGTGGCCGTCGCCGCCTCCGAGGAGTCCTCCGTAGTCCTCGGGGGCCTGCGGGACGCACTGGACCAGGCGGAGGCCGCAGCCGCCGCAGGCGAACGAACACAGGAGAACAACGCCGGTACCGCCTTCCACGACCGGATCGTGGCCCTGGCGGACAACCCGTTGCTGGCTCAGCTGATGCAGCGGCTGAACGGACAACTGCGGCTGCTGTTCGGCCTCAACACGGAACCCGCCCCCATGCGTGCACAGCACAGCGAAATGTACGAACGCATCGCCGCGGGAGACGCCGACGCCGCAGCGGCGATCACCCTCCTCCACGTCCGCAGGAGCCGGGAACTCGCGCTGCAGGCGGTGACCGCCCCAACCTCCCCCTGAACGGCCCGCGTTCGTGGCCGTGGGCTCCCGCGTGTCGAGGTGCCATCGAGGCGAATGCCGTGTCGACTTCAGGAGCGGACGGCAGCACATCGCCGTCGGCACGGCTGCCCCGACCTGTCGTTCATCTACGTACCCACCTCGACTACGACCTCCAGTGGTACGGCCCCGACAGCCACCGGGCCGTGCGCGGCGCCCGCGAGACCGACGCCGCACTCGCCCCGTTCCTCGGCGACCTGCGCGACCGGGGCACCACCGTCGTCGCCCTCGGCCAGTACGGCATCAACCCCGTCTCCCGGCCCGTCGACATCAACCGAGCACTGCGCCGTAAGGGACTCCTCTTCGTCTACAGCCGGCGCGGCATGGAGTACCTGGCCCCCTGCACCTCCCGCGCGTTCGCCGTGGCCGACCACCGGGCCGCCCGTGCGTACGTCGCCGACCCCGCCGACATCCCACGCGTCCGCGACGTCCTGAGGCACACCGAGGGCGTCGACGAGATCTGGGACCGCACCGAACAGGCTCCGTCCGGCATCGACCACCCCGACGCGGGCGAGCCGGCCGCCGCCGTCGCGGCCCAGGTGCAGCGCCGCAGAAGCGCCTCGGCATACCGGCGAGCACCGGGTCAACTACCCCAAACGGCCCCGAAGTAGATCGGACATCGAAGTACGGACCACGCTCGACTCGATGCCATATACGCTCGCAGATCACCGCTGAGACCCGGAACCGCACTATGGAGAGGACAGGTCGCAACATGGTGACCGAGACGAGCCGCCCTTCCCCCGACAACGGCTGCAACACGGCCGACCGGGGGCACGCCCTTCGTCTGGCCGACGTGACCAAGGTGTACGGCAGGAACGGCCGCGGCGTCCGCGCCCTGGACGGGGTCTCCGTGGGCATCGAGCGCGGTTCCTTCACCGCGGTGATGGGCCCGTCGGGCTCCGGCAAGTCGACGTTCCTGCACTGCGCGGCCGGCCTCGACCAGCCGACCACGGGTCAGTCCTACATCGGGGACACCCGGCTGAACGACATGAACGAGACCCAGCTGACGAAGCTGCGCCGCCGGCGCATCGGCTTCGTCTTCCAGGCGTTCAACCTCATCCCGTCCCTGTCGGTCCGTCAGAACGTGGAGCTGCCACTGCGCCTCGCGGGCGAGAGCCTCGACGAGAACTGGCTCGACGAGATCCTCGGCCGCGTCGGCCTGGGCGGCCGGGCCGCCCACCGGCCCGCCGAACTCTCCGGCGGCCAGCAGCAGCGCGTCGCCATCGCCCGCGCCCTCATCACCCGGCCCGACGTCATCTTCGGCGACGAGCCGACCGGCGCCCTCGACACCGTGACCGCCAAGGAGATCCTCTCCCTGCTGCGCGCCTGCGTGAACGAGACCGGCCAGACCGTCGTCATGGTCACCCACGACCCGGTGGCCGCCTCGTACGCCGACACCGTCCTTTTCCTGGCCGACGGCAAGATCGCCGGACAGATGGACGCCCCGACCGCCGACCTCGTCGCCGAGCGCATGACACACCTGGGAGCGTGGGCCTGATGCTGCGCTACGCACTGCAGACGCTCAAGGCCAGGAAAGGCGGCTTCATCGGCGCCTTCCTGGCCCTGTTCTGCGCCGCCGCCCTGGTCACCGCCTGCGGCATCCTCCTGGAGACCGGTCTGCGCGGCACCATCGCCACCGAGCGCTACGCCGCCGCCCCGGTCATCGTCGGCGCCGACCAGAACGTCCACCAGATCACCATCAAGAAGAAGAAGGACAAGGTCAAGGAGAAGCACAAGGCGAAGCCGCTGGCCGAGCGGGTCTGGCTGCCCGAGGACACCACCGCGAAACTCGCCGCCTTACCCGGTGTCCGCAAGGCGGTGCCCGAGACGAACTTCCCGGCGTACGCGGTCGGCCCCCAGGGCCGGATCGTGCCGGGCATCGACGGCAAGCCGTCCTACGGCCATGCTTGGACCTCCGCCGCGCTGACCCCGTTCGAGCTGACCGACGGCAGGGCACCCGCGGGCGCCGACGAGGTCGTCCTCGACCGGGAACTCGCGGCCCGTACCGGCCTCAAGACCGGCAGCAGCCTCGTCGTCCAGTCGACCGGCGCGCCGACGACGTACAAGGTCAGCGGCATCGCGGCGGCCAAGGGCGGCGACCTGCACCAGCAGACCTCACTGTTCTTCTCCGACGAGACCGCCCGCGACCTCTCCGGACGGGCCGGCCAGGTCGCGACCGTCGGCCTGCTGCCCAAGCCCGGCGTCTCCGCGAGCGAACTCGCGGACCAGGCCGAGAAGGCCCTCGCCGGCGACGGCCGCAAGTACGCCGTCGCCACCGGTGGCGAGCGCGGCCCCATCGAATTCCTCGACGCGGACAAGGCCCGGGTCAAGCTCGTCTCCATGGGCGGCGCCATGGGCGGAACGTCGCTGCTCGTCGCGATCCTCGTCGTCGTCGGCACGTTCGCGCTCTCCATCCAGCAGCGCTACCGCGAGCTCGCCCTGCTGCGCGCCATCGCCGCGACCCCCAAGCAGGTCCGTCAGCTGATCGGCCGCGAAGCCCTGATCATCGGTGGCCTCGCAGGCGGACTCGGCTCGGTCGTGGGTCTGCCCATCGCGTACTGGCTGCACAGCAAGTTCATCGACTTCAAGGCCATCCCCGACACCCTCGAACTCACCTTCAGCTTCGTTCCGTTCACCGCCGCCGTCGCTGCGGCCCTGCTCGGGGCGTGGGTCGCGGCCCGCATCTCCGCACGCCGCACCGCCCGCATCCGCCCGGCCGAGGCCCTGTCCGAGGCGTCCATGGAACAGGGCCACTTCGCGTGGGGACGGCTCGGCGTGGGGATGCTCGTCCTGGTCCTCGGTATCGGTGTGGTCGTCCTTCTGGGCTTCCTGCGCACCGAACCGGCCTCGCAGCCCGTCACGTTCCTGTCCGTCGTGGTCCTCGCCGTCGCGGTCTCGCTGCTCGGCCCGGTCATCGCCCGCGTCGCCGTCGCGATCCTCGGGATCCCGCTCAAGTTCTCGCGCGTCGGCGGTCACCTTGCGATCGCCAACGCCCGGGCCAACGCCAAGCGGATGGCCGCTGCCGTCACCCCACTGGTCCTGCTCATCGGCATGGCCTGCACCGTCCTGTTCGTGCAGACCACCATGGGCGACGCCGCCTCGGCCCAGGCCAAGGCGGGCAACAAGGCGGACTGGGTGGTCGCCTCGAACGGCCCAGGCGTCCCCGCCGAGGCGGCGGACGCGCTGCGCGCCGTACCGGGCGTCACGCAGGTCACCGAGATCGTCCGGACCCAGGTCCGCGTCGGCCTCGACAAGTACCCGGCGCAGGGCATCTCCGCGCAGGGCCTCACCACGAACTGGGACCCGGACGTCTCCCGGGGCAGCCTCAAGGGCTTCGGGGACAACAGCGTCGCGATGAGCGACGTCTCCGCCGAACACCTCGGCAAGAAGCCCGGCGACACGCTCAAGGTGACGCTCGGCGACGCCACCGTGGCCGAGCTGAAGGTCGCCGCCGTCTACGAACGGGGTCTGGGATTCGGCGACCTGACCATGTCGCACGGCCTGGTCGCCCGGCATGTCGACAACCCGCTCGCCTCCTCCGTCCTCGTCAGGACGACCGGTGACGGCAAGGCCGGCCGCGAGCAGCTGACCGGCGCACTCAAGCAATTCCCGGGCATCGGCGTCCTCGACCGCACCCAGGTCGACGACCTCCAGGCCGACGTGCAGCAGTCCAACGCCGAGGTCAACTACCTCGCGATGGGCCTGATCATCGCGTTCACCGCGATCGCCGCGGTCAACACCCTGGCCATGTCGGTCTCGGACCGTACCCGCGAGTTCGCCCTGCTGCGGCTCGTCGGCACGACCCGCCGCCAGGTGATGTCGATGCTCAGGATCGAGTCCGCCCTGATCGTCCTGGTCGCCGCGGTGCTCGGCACGGCCATCTCGCTCGCCGTGCTCACCGCCTTCAGCATCGGGATGACGGGCGCCGCCCAGCCGTCCGTCGACCTGCCGATGTTCCTCGGGGTCCTCGGCTTCGCCGCGGTGCTCACGGCGGTGGCGACGCTGATCCCCGGCCGCGTCGCACTCGGTGGGCGCCCGGAGGACATCATCAGCGCCCGCCAGTAGGCCGAGGAATGCCATCAACTGCTCAGGGATGTACGGGAGTTCGGCTCTCGTACATCCCTGAGTGCTGGAGGTCGCCGTCCGCCAAGGACCGCCCCGCCCCCACTCCAACCCGCCGCACTCTCCACCCAAGCCGCTGACCAGCGCTGATGAAGAAGTTCGGCTGGATTACTAGTCGGGTTCGATGCCCTGGTAGCTCACGAGCCGGGGAACAACAGCAGCGACTGTCACGAGAAGTACGACCAGCAGGAGTGCGCTGAAGAACGTGGTCGTCCCCACTCCGACCCACTGGGCTCCCGCGCCAAGACGCAACGCCGCGAACGGCATGACGCCGATGGCCAGTTCCTGCATCCCGAGGGCGCGCCCCTGAACCGACGGATCGGTGACCATCAGCAGCAGAGTCGTCTGCAGTACGCCGAAGGATGCGCTCATCAGGCCGATGCATGCCATCAGTACGAAGGAGAGGGCGACGCTGTGGGACAACGCGAAGAGTGACCACAGCGCCGCCCACGACGCCGTCCCGAAAACGAACAGGCCGCCCTTGTGCTTGAAGTCCGTCCAGGTCCGCGATGTCCGTGGAGCTGAACTCCCGTACCACCGCCCAGGTTCGCGGCCGAGGCGTCACCAGCCCCTCCGTCACCAGGGCCTTCAGGGCATAGCGGATGGGCAGCCGGCTCACTCCGAGCTCCCGCACCGCGCTCGCGCTCGACGAGCTTGCTGCCGGGCCGGCGCACACCATCAAGAATCGCATCCCGCAACTGACGAGTGACCCGATCCGACCCGGGCTCGAAGCCTTCAGAACCTGCCATGCCGCTCGTTCTCCCATCAACCCGAGACCGCGCAGGTTTGGTATACCCCAGGACGAAACCGCCGCCACGCGGCGTACAACGCCAACCCTCTCAGCCCACAGTCCAACCTATAGATGCCATCAATGACAGTCATGGATATCAAGTCTTGGACTCTATAGGCGCGGCTCATGCATGGTGAATGACGTCAGCCCGTTGGGGGCGGACAGCCACGATGGGAGTGACGAATGAACAACTTCGCGGACGGCATCGCGCAATTCCGCCGTGACGTCTTTCCCGCCAAGGAAAAGCTCTTCGCTCACCTGGCCACGCATCACCGTCCCGAGACGCTGTTCATCGGTTGCTCCGATGCCCGGGTGACTCCCGAGCTCATCACGCAGAGCGAACCCGGCGAGCTGTTCGTCGTCCGGACCGCAGGAAATCTGGTTCCCGCCTACGTACCCGGTGCGGACGGTGTCGCGGCGAGCATCGAGTACGCCGTTGCCGTGCTCGGCGTGACGGACATCATCATCTGTGGCCATTCGGCCTGCGGCGCGATGACCGCCCTGGCCGAGGATCAGGACCTGAGCGCGGCACCGATGATCGCGGACTGGCTGCGGCACGCGGACGCGGCACGCGCCCGAGCCCGGGCGGCCGCGGCTCCCGCCGCATCGGCCGAGACCCGGGTGACCACTCTCGTACGCGCGAATGTGGTCGCTCAGCTACAGAACCTGAGCACCCACCCCTCGGTGGCCCATGCTCTCGCCGATCAGCGGCTCTCCCTGCACGGCTGGTTCTTCGACATCGCCTCCGGGTCCGTCGAGACACTCGACGACGCTGTCGCATCCACCGTCTCCGCGGCCTGACCCTGCCCCTTCTCTCCCCCTCACCCGCAGAGCCTCCCTCGGCCTGCACACAAGAATGGAAACTCCTCATGATGCACGCCCAGTTCGACCCCACTGCCCGTCAGCAGCTCGCGATCGCCGCGGTCGAGGCCAAGACCCGCAAGGACCTCTCCTGGCAGCAGATCGCCGATGCCGCCGGTCTGTCGGTCGCCTTCGTCACCGCCGCGGTTCTCGGCCAGCACGCCCTGCCGGAAAAGTCCGCCGAGGC
>NZ_JBHVFF010000211.1:0-14978 GCF_042801895.1 Streptomyces sp. NPDC057543
GGGATCAACGGCTTCGCGATCTCCCACAGCCCGTCCGGAACAATCCAACTCCACGTATCCCGCCCCATGAACAGCTCAACGAGTGATCACCACATGGGACACGGTCTAAGTGGGCGCTGCCTGTTCCTTTTCCGAGTGGGAGTTGATCAGTGTGGCGTCGAGGTCCAGGACCAGGCCGGGAAGTTCTCGTCCGCCGGCCTGGACGGCGGGTATGCCCTGGCCGGTCTCGGCGGCCTGCATCCAGGCGACTTCCCGGGCTGAGGCGCGGGCCGCTCGCAGTGAAGCGAGTACTGTCCCGTCGGTGTCGGCGAGCAACCGCCAGGCGGTAGGTGTGGAGGCGACCGGGCCGAATACCTCGCCCTGGTCCCGCAGCACGGCCAGATCCGCTATCGCCTCACCGCCGTCGGCGAGCATCACCGCGAGATCGGTGGCGGTCCGACCTGGATCGTGCCCGGTGCCACGCGGTCGCAGCGGCCTGAGCGCAGTGGAGTAGGCGGTGGTCAGACCGGTGGCATCGGCAAGATCTGCCAGCAAACGTGCGCCCACGTGCCCGACCACCCCCGAACCGTCAGTGGAGACATGGAGCTTGGGACGAGAACCGATACCCTGCACGCAGAAAGTGCCTTCCGTTGGACCGACAGACCCCCTCGACAAGGTTCATCGTCCCAGCTCAGAAGGCACGTTCGTATTTCCTCCCCGCTTCCGGCCTCATCTCAACCGAAGCGGCGAGGTTAGTCGCCGAGGACCCGCTCCCACAGCAGCCCGTCCCGCCAGCTCCCGTCGAGAAAGATCGAGGAGTGCGCGACGCCGTACGGGCTGAACCCGTTACGGCGCAGTACCCGCTGCGACGGCAGATTCTCCAGATTGGTGGACGCCTCGGCGCGGTGCAACCCGAGTTCGTCCGTCATCACCCGGAGTACAAGCGCGACGGCGTGCCCGGCGTGCCCTTGATTCTGGGCGATGCTGGCGATCCAGTATCCGACGGAGCCGCGGCGCAGGTGCGGCTGCGGCAGGATGCCTCCGACGGTTATCTGCCCGATCACCTGGTCGTCGGCGAGTACTACGCCCGGCCAGACCGTGCCGGCCCGGTATCCGGCCAGCAGGCTGTCTATCCGCTCCGCCTGGCCCTCTGGGGTGAAGAAGTCGGCCGGCTGGGCGGGTTCCCACGGCCGGAAAGCCTCAAAGTCCCGCACCCGGTGCGCGGCGATCGGGGCGGCGTCGGTGGGCTCTATTAGGCGGATTCTGGTGCTGCTGCGCATGGGCTGATCCTCGTCGCGGTGCGTCGATGAGACGGCCAGCCTATGCGAGGGTGCCCGCGCCGCCGCACCCTACGCCCGCCGGAGGATCGAGTCGATCGCGCTGCTTGTGTTCTCGATACCCTGCACGCAGAAAGTGCCTTCCGCTTGGACCGACAGAACCCCTCGACAAGGTTCATCGTCCCAGCTCAGAAGGCACTTTCGTATTTCCTCCCCGCTTCCGGCCTCATCTCAACCGAAACGGCGAGGCTAATTAGTCCCAGTCCTGCAGCTGCTGGAGCAGGTCGGCGTCGCCCTCCATCCGCAGCGAGCTGGCCGGGATGCGCATGTACATGAGCAGGGCTATCTCGCTCGCCGTGCCGTAGATGGCGGCGGTGGGCTTGCTCTCGGCGGCCTCCGCCGCGGTGAGGCGGGTGAAGCGGGAACCGGCGGCGTCCACCGTCTGGCGCCAGGAGCCAGCCTCGGCTGCGTGGTAGTCCATGGTGGCGGGCTCGCCCGGCCACGGGACCGTGACGGTGCAGACGGTGGCGAGGAACTCCTCGATGGCGTCGACCGCCTCGGTCGTCGGCAACTCCTGCGGGGTACCGGAGGCCAGCTGGGCGTCGTAGGTGTGGATCAGCGACTCCGGGACGCGGCGGCGGGCCACGGCGGCCACCGTGTGCGGCGAGGCCAGCGGCTCCCACCAGGCCCAGCAGCCCCGGTCCGGGCCGGCCTCGCGCAGAGCAGTAAGCAGCTGCTCCGTCGAGTCGGCCAGCCAGGTTATGAGGGCCTCGCGCTCCCTGGGCGCCGCCAGCCCGTCCTTGCTCGGCCGCTCGTCGCCCGGCGCGGTGTTCAGCACGATGTAGGCCCAGAAGCGGTCCCCCTCACTGAGGTGGTTCGCCAGGTCGTACAGCGTCCAGCCCGGGCAGGACGGGACGTCGGCGTCGAGGCTGGGGGCCGCGGCGACGGCGGCGCGGAACGCGGCGGACCGCTCGTCAATCATCCGCAGCAGGGTGGGGAAGTAGAGATGCTCAGTCACGCAGACCTTGTATCACCCGGACCGGGACTCTCGCACTCGATAAGAGGAGTCATCAAAAGGCGGCAGCCGCACCGGGCGCCTACCCGGACGGCGGCCGCGGCGAGGATGGTCTCCCAGCAATCAGTCTGACGACGCCGGGGTTTCATGGGGCGCGAGCTTGTCGGCCAGGCGAGCGGCGAGGGTATGACCGGGGTGGTTCTCGTGGCGTCGGCGGCGCCGGTTGTAGCGCTGAGTGCTGCGCGGGTCTTTGTGGTTGGCCGCGTCCTGGAGGTCCTGCAGGGGAACGCCGGCGTCGAGCGAGTCGGTGATGAATCCGTGCCGCAGGACGTGGGGTTTGATCGAGTCGGCCTGCGGCAGGTTCGCCTTTGCCGCGAGACGTCTCAGCAGTTTCCAGACCTCGGACTCCCGCAGCCGCGCTCCGGTCCGTGTAACGAACAGCGGGCTGGCGGTCCGGCCGTCGAGGTAGCACTCCAGGGCGTCCAGGGCGAGTGGCACGACCGGCTTCGGCCGCACCTTTCCTCCTTTGACCCGCGGCGGGAGGGTGCGGTGGCCGCGGTCGTAGCCGAGCTGGTCGGCGTCCAGCGCCAGGATCTCGTCCACGCGCGGGCCCATCCGGTACAGCAGCTTCACGAGCGCCTCGGCACGCGGGGACCAGGCGGTCGCGGTCGCGATGAGCTTCGCGGTCTCGTCCTCGGTCAGGCCTTCGGTCGGTGACTCGTCCGGGTCGACGACCGGGCGCAGCACAGCCTCGAAGGGATCGGCTTCGGCGGCGCGGGCCCGCACGGCGTAGACGTAGAAGCTGGAGCAGGCCGAGAGCAGGGTCGCCCGGGACGCGTCGCCGCGCGGCCTGCCGGTGGGGGCCATCTCGCCGTACTGGCCGCCCTTGACCCGGCGCAGGGTCGGAGCGGCCTCCAGGTGACGGGCGAAGGCGTCGGCGAGCGGGAACGCGGCGGTGAGCGGGTGCTGGCCCCGCTCGCGGGCGTAGGCCTCCCACACCCGGAAGCTCCGGGCGTAGGTGCGGCGGGTGTTCACGCTGGGCCAGCGGGCGATCCAGCCGCCGGCCACGTCCGGCAGCCCGTCGTGCTCGCCGTACAGCTCCAGCAGCTCCAGGCGGAGTGTGCGGGCCTCCACGGGCCAGTCGTCCCGGGGATCGACGACCTCGGTCATGAGCTCCATGCCGGGGCGGGAGGCGAGGACGCTCAGCACGTCAACACGCTGGAACCAGCCGCGGCGGCACAGGAGATCCGCGCATTCTGGGCCCAGGTCGAGGCCGACACCGCCGCGCGGCGGGACCTCGCTTCCTTCCTCATCAACCATCTGTCCTGGAAGGACCCCGCCATGTCTCCCACCACCAAGCCCCTGGGAATCCGTTACGCCGCCCTTTCCGACACAGGCCTTGTCCGCGAGAGCAACCAGGACACCGCATACGCCGGGTCCCGCCTGCTCGCCGTTGCCGACGGCTTCGGCAGCGCAGGAGCCCCAGCTAGCGCGGCCGCCGTCTACGCGCTCAAGCGCCTCGAAACCGACAGCATCCCCGCAGGCGATCTCCTCAACGTCCTCGAAGACGCCATCGAGCAGGCCAAACAGGCCGTCAACGGCGTCGCCGGACCCGGCTCATCACCCGAAGAAGCCGGCACCACACTCACCGCAATGCTCTGGACCGGCTCACAGCTGGCCCTCGTCCACATCGGCGACTCCCGCGTCTACCTCCTGCGCGATGGAGAGCTGTTCCAGATCACCCACGACCACACCATGGTGCAGTCGATGGTCGACGAAGGACGCATCAGCTCGGAAGAAGCCGCCTCCCACCCCCAGCGGGCGCTGCTGATACGCGCCCTGGGCCAAGGAGCCGACGCCACACCCGACATGCGTCTTCGCGACGCCCAGCAGGGAGACCGTTACCTGCTCTGCTCCGACGGCCTGTCCACCATCGTGCCGACCGAAGAGATCCGCCGGGTGCTCTCCGTGATCAGTGATCCCGAGCAGGCCGTCCGCGAACTCATCGCCCTCGCCAACGGCTCCGGCGGCCCCGACAACGTCAGCTGCGTGGTCGCCGACGTCATGGAGCTCCACCAGTAGGAGCGAGCGGCATGCACTTCGAGTTGCACCAGATCCGCTCTCGGGAACTCATCTGTGAAGCCGATGACTACCGACTCGCCCGACAAGCCAGGAGAGCCAAGTCGGCTCCCCGTGCCATGACAGCCAGCACATCGCGACCGACTCCAAGGAGTCTGCTGCTGGCCTGTATCCGCGGGTGAACATCACGCTGCCTACGGTTGAGCGGGACGCTGGCCGCCAACCTGTCCCACTCAATCGTAGGCACCGCAGGTCAGAACCTCGCCCTGCCCACAGTTATCTGGGACAGAACAGCTGGGGCCCCGCTGTCCTGTCCCGGGCATCTGAGTTGAGGTCTCAGTCATCTCCGGGCATTTGGTGGGGTGTCTTGGTCTTCTCCCGGTATGTCGCTGTGGCTGTGCCTACGGTCGTTGTGGCTGGTCCTGTGAAGTCGTCAGCCGCGGAGATCGAGTATCGGCTCGGCAACCCCGAAGGCGTCCCCACACTCATCGTCAACTGGGCCAGCGCAGCCGCGACGGAACTATGCGCAAAGAGCTCAGCGTCCATCCCTGACATACAAGATCACGGATGACGACGGAGACCCGGGACATGACAGACACAGCCACTCGATGCCTCTACCTCGCCCGGCACGGTGAAGCGTCGGCAGATGAGACGACCCTGACGGAAAGCGGCCGGCGCCAAGCCGTTCTCCTCGGTGAACGGCTCCGGAACACCCCGCTTTCGGCGATCTACCACGGGCCGCTATCCCGGGCGCAGCAGACGGCCCAGCTGATCAGCGCACAACTTGACGCCGTTCCACTGCACCAGTCGGAACTGGCCGGCGACTACATCCCCTACCTGCCTGCGAAGGAGGAGCTTCCGCCGGATTCGGCCGACGCCATGCTCAACTTCCTCGCGCAGGTTCCCGAAGAAGAGCGCAACCGCGGTCCTGCACTGGCCCGGGAGGCACTCGCAGAATTCACAGGTCCGGTCGACGGCGATCGCCCCCGCCATGAACTGGTTGTCACGCACAACTTCCTCATCGGATGGCTGATCCGGGCTGCCCTCGACGCACCCGAGTGGCGCTGGATGGGCCTCAACCACAGCAACGCGGCCCTGACGGCCATCCGATACGCACCCGGCAGGCCGTCCTCCGTGCTGTTCCACAACGACATGCGGCACCTGCCCGCAGAACTGCGCTGGACCGGCTTCCCACCCGAACTCCACATCTGACGAAGAAGGCCGCTTGCCCGGACTTGAGTGAGACGACCTTGCGAAACCCGTCTCACTCAAGTCCGGGCACCGCAGGCCAGGGGCCCGCCCCACCCGGACTTATCTGAGAGCGGACACCCGCAGCCGCCATCCCCCGGCGCGCGGCTGGAGGACGGCGTCGCCCGGCTCGCCCGCAACCGCCTCAAGCAACTGGTGAAGGAGATGGAGGCCAGCGGAGAGACTCGCGGCCGGGGCCAGGCCCCGCCGCTGCTCGTCGAGCACCTGGTGAAGATCAGCGCCGCCTGCCCGGACAACCTCATGGGCATCCGGGACCGCGCCCTGGTCCTCATGCACTTCGCCGTCGCCGGCCGCGAGCACGAACCTCCAGGCCGACCTGCGTGTGTCCAAGGTCCGGCCCCGCGTCGTCCCGGTCCCGTACGGCTCCCGGCCCTCGATCTGCCCGGTCCGCGCATGGCAGGCGTGGAAGGAGGCCGCCGGCCTCACCGACCCGGACGGCTACGCCTGGCGCCGCCTGCACAACCGCTGGCACACCGTCCTGGAGAGCGGACTGCAGCCCGAGTCCATCGGTGACGTCGTCACCCGCGCCGGCGCACGGGCCGGGATCGAGATCCGCTTCACCGGCCACAGCCCCCGCCGCGGGCTCGCCACGTCCTCCCGCCTGAAGGGCCACGACCAGATCGTCATCGCCAAACAGGGCGGATGGGCCCCGCACTCCAAGGTGCTCGCCGGCTACCTCGAAGTCGTCGACCAGTGGGAGGACAACGCCCTGCTCGGCGTGCTGTAACTGATCGGCTGGGCCCCGGGTGATGTACGCCCGGGGCCCCCGCGCTGCCCGGCTACTTGGGGTCGCCGTAGTAGATGGCCGCGAAAACAACGGATATCGCTGACCCCGCCGCCGGGCCGCAAGCCCCGACAGCCCCGGGCAAGCCGAACCCGCACTGCCCAAAAGGGCGGTGCGGGTTGGAGACAGGTGAGCGGCTACAGCCGACGCTCGATCGTGAACCGCTGGTTGGGCGCACCGTCGCAGCCGTACTCGATGATCGGGGTGCCGTTCGCCGGGCTACGGTCCTTCACGTCGAGGCACTTGTCGGCGAACGTCCGAATCTCGTACCCGTCGGGAGTCTGCACCATCCTGAACCGCTGGTTGGGCCCACCGTTGCAACTCCACTGGATGATCGGGGCGCCGTCCGCCGGGCTACGGTCCTTCACATCGAGGCACTTGTCGGCGAACGTCCGAATCTCGTACTGGCCACCGCCGACCGCCACGATCCTAAACCGCAGGAAGAACCTATCGTCGCAGTCGAACTGGGTGATCGGGGCGCCGTCATCCGGGCTAGGGACGGTGAGGCACTTGTTGTCGAACGTCCGGATCACGTACTCACTGGCCTGCTGCCTGTCGACGGCCGGGGATGCCTGAGCCGCGGTGAGCGGCACCATCGCGGTGGCCGCTAAGCCCAGGACGGTCAGAACACGCCGCGCCTTCGAGGAGGAACGCACGAAGCCACCCTCTTTCGTGGGAGGTATACCTGTCCGCCCCAGCGTCGAGTGCCCCAGTGTGTCGGAGTTGCCCAAACAGCCCGGTTTCACCGGTTTGCGGCAGGTAAACCCACCAACGAGTGAATCGGCCGAAAAGGTCGTCAGGCTCCGCGGGCCTCGCGAGGTCTGCCGCTGGAAGAGGCAGAGGGCTGGTTGAGGTTGACGCTTTCGCCCGGGTGGACGGCTTCTCCAGCGTTACGGCCGGGGTCATTCACCCGGGCGTCGGCTCGCGTCGCCGCGCGCGGCTTCCTGCAGCGGATCAGTAGCTGCCGAAGGACACCGCCCGCGGGTCCTCTACCCACCTGCTATTGGTAAAACCGATTGAACGACCGGGGGCCACCCGGACGGAGTTGCCAGTGCAGTCCTGCTTCTCCCAGACGGTCAGTGTGACGTTGGAAGCGTTGCGCACGTCGACGACCTTGTCCTTGGCCGGGTCCTTCTGCGCCGGAAACGCGATGCAGGTGTTGGCGGGCTTGTCGTTCGGGGTGAAGCCGAACTCTCCGCGCCACAGCATCCCAACGGTCTGGTAGAGCATTTCCCCCCCCCGGCCCTGGCTACGACAGGAGCGGCTACGGCTGGAGCGGCTACGGCTGGAGTCACACCTGAAAGGAGGAACGCACCGGACACCACGGCCAGAGTGGCGGTCCGAAGTCGGCCACCGGAAATTCCGTACATCTACACGTTCCTTTTCGTGGAGCAACGCGCATGGTCCTGCTCCTTGTATCAAGCAAGATCCAGATACTCGTGGCACCACCGGGTTGCTTCACCCGAACGACGCCCTGTTCTCGTTTAGCTACGGCGAGCGGGGCATTTGGCAAGTCCGCGTACTCTCGAACGAAGCGACCCCCGGCACTTTCCCTGCCGGGGGTCGCTTCTGTGCGGTGGCGGTCAGCCGAGCCAGAGGAGGTCTGTCACGCGGAACTGTCGTCGCAGGTCGCGCATCGCAGAAGTCCTCTCAGAACGGCCCGGGGATCCCCGGGCCGTCTGGGACCGCACCAGGGCCCACAACCGGCTCCGGTCGCACCTGCGTGAGTACTACCCGGCGATCATCGAGGCGTTCACCGACAAGCGGTAACGGCTGCTGGCACGTGAAGCCCGCGCGATCCTGGCGGTCGCGCCCACTCCAGCCGAGGCTGCCCGGCTCACCCGGAACAGGCTCAGAGCCGCCGTCACACGGGCCGGCCGGCAGCGCCGGATCGAGGCCGAGACCGACCGGCTCCTCGAAGTGCTCCGTCAGCCCCGGTTTCGCCAGCCGGCCCTGGTCGAGAAGGCCATGGGGCAACAGACGCGCGCGCTGCAGGTGAGCCGTGGCGGCACGGACCTCGCGTCCGGCTGCCGCACACAACACGGGATCACGGCAGGGCGGAGGCGTTCGCAGCGATATTCGTTGTTTTCGCGGCCGATGATCCGGTTACCTCTCACAGGCAGTTACTTTGCGGCTGGTATCCGAGGTAGGACGACCGGGCTGACCTGGCGGATAGATGTGAGGCGATGTCACCTCGCGAACGAATCTCGAAACAGGAGGATAGAGATCATGGCAGTACGTTGTTCCTCGTGGCACGAAAATCCAGACGGCAGCACAGTCTGTGACGAGTGCGGCGAACCGCTGACGGGTGGGTCTGCAAGCGCGCAGGCGGGTGAAACCACAGGTGCGCGTGCGCCCGGGACACAGAGATGTCTATCGTGTAACGCCACGAACCCTGAAGGTGAAGTGTTCTGCACCAATTGCGGTGCGAAGCTCGGCTGAGAGCGGACACGTTCGTCAACAGTCCCGAGGCTGCTATGTCGTGTCAAGCCGCTTGAACAAGATCCACGATGCTCCTGAGCGTGGGGCGGTCGATCCGTTCGAGGGTTTTGAAGAGTTGGCGGCAGATGACGCGCTTGAGGCATCGCTGCGCGTCGCGGGCGGTCTTTCCCTCAGTGATCCTCCGAGCGACGTACGCCTTCGTGACGGGGTCAAGCCGCATGCGTATCAAGGTGATGGTGTGCAGGGCCCGGTTAAGTTGCCGGTCTCCGCTGCGGTTGAGCCGGTGCCTGTTCGTGAGTCCGGACGATGCGGGAATAGGTGAGACGCCGGCGAATGAGGCGAAGGCCGCTTCGGAACGAAATCGTCCCTGGTGGGACCAGCTGACCAGGATCTGAGCCGCAGTGATCGGACCGACGCCGAGCAGGTCGAGGAGTTCCGGAGCCATGTCTGCGACCAGGGCGTGGATGTCCTTCTCGAGATCCTTGGCCTCGGCCTGCAGGGCTTGGATGCGCTGGGCGGTGGATCGCAGGGCCCGCGCCGTCATCCGGTGCTCAAGGCTCTGTGCCGGACGGTCCCGAAGCTGAGCACAGTAGGCGATCTGGGCCGGACGCTTGAGTTTCCGTAGCTCAGCTCGGAGACCATCCGGCGCGGAGACGATCAGGGCCTTGAGCTGGTTGATCGCGGCCGTGGAGGCGAGGACAGCGCCATGACGGGTGGCAAGGAGGACCCGCAGGGCCTCGCGTTCGCCGCGAAGCCGGGGTTGGATCAGATGCTCGGTGGCCAGCGCTTCCTTCGCGGCCCGGATGGCGTCGAGCATGTCCGTCTTACGCCCGCCCCGATTGGGCAACCGCTTGGGCCGGCAGACCTCGACGACACGCTCGCCTGCTTGGTCGAGAAAGGCTGCGAGGCCGGCGCCGTAGCTGCCGATCCCCTCCAGAGCCCAGCAGCGCCGCCCGGGGACGTGCTCGCGGGCGAAGTCCAGGAGGCGGCGGTAGCCGCGGGCGTTGGCGGGTGAATCGGTGCTGGCCAGCACGGCGCCGATGGGACTGACGGCTGCTGCCGCAAGGGTGTCGCGGTGGGTATCGACGCCGATGACCCCGTCGACTTCTTCTGCGAGGATGGCCACGCGGTTGTTCTCCTTACTGGCGGGCGGCTGCAGGTGGCGTCGGCCTGGGTGGAGTCACCGCGTGGCGGAACTGTGATGAGTCACGCCGCAAGGCGGACAAGCTGCTGATCAAGCCAACGGGTGGGCCAGGCCGACGCCCGCGTCCGGCAGACATCTCGGGGGAACGGCAGCCGCTGGGGCGCCAGTTATGTTTCGAGTCATGCCGGATCACAAGCGTCGAGCCTGGCAGCAACCCATCCCGGGCCGCAGAAGAACTCTCACAGTTATGTTTTTCGCGGTCCTGCAGTGGGGCCGCTGGCCTCCGGGTCCGGCATGACTGTTGCCCCCTGTCGAAGGCATGACCTGGGGGTGGTGTCAGTGCGCCGTGAGGCGCTGTGAACTCGTGCGGAGGTGAGAGACCGTCGCCATCGTCCCTGTCGCAGCAGGGTGATGAAGCTGGGGGCAGCCTGGATCCGGGAGATGCCGGTGAGGGTGAGAGCGGCCCCGACAAAGCCGGGACGGGCCAGAACTGCCAGATGGCTTGGGCCCGGCAAGCATGATGGAGAGGAGTACGAGAGGAACCAGCGTTTACGTCTCTCAACCCCCCGCCGGCTCAAACCTGTGCAGATATGGGCCGGGTGCGGTGCGTCCTCGAACCGGGTGACTGGAACGGGGAACTCCCAGGTGGGCTTTAACATGCCTGTCGGGAGGCCACGGTGAAGTGCTGCGGGGTAGCCGTGACGATGCCGCAGGGACAGAGCTGGGCTCCTACTTCGTCGAGCGAGTCGCAGTGAACAAGGGAACCGTTCCGGCTCACGCCCTCTGCCAGGGATCCGCCCTGGTGGACGGGCTGGGCTCATCGTCAGCCGATCGGGTCGGGACGGGGCGGAGCCGCCGTAGTACTCCGAGCGCGCGAGAGGTGCGTACATGGGGAAGGGCGGCAGCGGGATCGAGAAGGGAAGGAGGCTGCAATGCTGAAAGACGCACCGCTGAACGGCGGTGCCCCACCTGTCGAGGACCCGGAAGAGTCCGGCGGGCGGGTATCGGGGATGCAGGCCAAACTTCACCGTTGGGCGGCGGCCGATCCTGGCCGCAGGTTCGACGACCTGTTCAATTTCGTGCACGACCCGAGGACGCTGCGTTACGCGTTCTACCGGGTCGCAGGTAACAAGGGGGCCCGGACTGCGGGCATGGACGGCGTCACCGTCGCCCATGTCGAAGAGCAGATCGGGGTCCACCGGTTCCTGGACGACCTGCGGACCAGTCTCAAAGACGGTTCGTTCCGGCCCCAGCCAGTGCGGGAACGCAAGATCCCCAAGCCGGGCGGTTCCGGAAAGGTCCGCAGCCTCGGTATTCCGACAGTGGCGGACCGGGTTGTCCAGGCGGCGCTGAAGCTGGTGCTGGAACCAATTTTCGAGGCCGACTTTGAGCCGGTCTCCTACGGGTTCCGGCCCGAGCGGCGTGCTCACGACGCGATCGCCGAAATCCAGCTGTTCGGCTCCAAGGGCTACCGCTGGGTGCTGGATGCTGACGTCGAAGCGGCCTTCGACACCGTTTCGCATTCCGCTCTCCTGGAACGGGTGCGTAAGCGGGTCAAGGACAAGCGAGTCGTGGCCCTGGTGAAGGCGTTCCTCAAGGCCGGAGTTCTCACCGAACTCGGAAACCAGAGGGCCTCCGACGCTGGGACGCCGCAAGGAGGCATCCTGTCCCCGTTGCTGTTCAACATAGCTATGTCGGCGCTCGATGAGCGCCTGCAAGAGCCATGGAAGAACGGCGGGACGATGGGAACCGCTGCCCGACGCGCCCGACGCCGGGCGAAGGGCCTGCCGAACTGGAAGGTCTGCCGCTACGCGGACGATCTTGTGGTGCTCGTGCATGGCTCCCGGGCCGACGTCGAGGACCTGAAGCACGAGGTCACTGAAGTGCTCGAACCACTCGGGTTGCGGCTGTCACCAGCCAAGACCCGGATCGTGCACATGAGTGAAGCGTTCGACTTCCTTGGGTTCCGCATCCAGTGGAAACGCAAGAGAGGAACGGACAAGTGGTACGTCTACACGTTCATCGGAGACCGGCCCATCCGGTCGCTGAAGGACAGGATCCGTGCCCTGACACGCAGGAAGTCGCAGCAGAATCCACGAGAGGTGCTGGCCAGACTCAATCTGATCATGCACGGCTGGGCCAACTACTTCAGGCACGCAGTCTGCAAACACACCCTGAGCAACCTGGCGAATTTCGCTTGGTGGCGGGTGGTCAAGTGGATGCAGACCCTGCATCGCTGGAGGTGGAAGGACGTCCGCCGCTGGCTGAAGGCGCCCAATGGGAGCTGGAAGCCGATTTCGGTGGACGGGGTCGAGTTGTTCGATATGGCAGCGGTGCCGGTTACTCGCTACCGCTACCGGGGCAACAAGATCCCCAATCCTTGGGTCCCTGCATAACCACGCAGAACGGCAGAGACCGTGGAGAGCCCGTTGCGTCGTAAGGCGCACGGCGGGTTCGGCGAGCGGCACGGAGAAACGGACCGGTGGCAACACCAGCACCGCGCTCCGTGCCGACTCAACCCGGGCCCGAGGGGTGCCGTCGGAGACGCTGATGAGAGGTCCGGCCACTGCCCGGTCCGGCGCAACGCCGGACAGTTCGCGGGCGGCAGGTCTGCATAACGTGGATGCGCGAGCACGACACCGACGCCGAGGCCGGCACCGTGAACACCCTTGGGGAGAGGGAATAACGATGTTCGACACCACCGAGGTGGGCGTCTTCCTGGGCCTGGACGTCGGCAAGAGCGCCCACCACGGGCACGGGCTGACTCCGGCCGGGAAGAAAGTTTTCGACCTGCGCCCCGATGCGCGGCGCCCCGCACCGGAGGCGGTCGGTGCGGGGCGCGGGATCGGGGGTTGTGTCAGCCGACGCAGCCGGTGACGATGACGGGGCTGCCGTCGCAGTTGGTGGGGATGTTGCGCCGGATCTCCGACCGGTTCACCGTGAACTGCGTGTCGGTCCACACGCCGCCCGGTGCGACGGTCGAGGCGTTGTTGTTCACCTCACTGTGATCGAGTGTCACCGTACCGTTGGTGTTGTAGATGCCGCCGGCCTGTGAAGTGCCGGAGCCGTTGGCGCTGTTGTGGTCGACCGAGCTGTCCCGCAGCACCAGGGTGCCGAAGTCTTCGTAGATGCCGCCGCCCTGGCCGTTGGAGCCTCCTGCGACGTTGCCTGAAACCTCGGTCTTGATGAGAGTCACCGAGGCCGCGTTGAAGATCCCGCCACCCTGCGTGCCCGTGGTGGTGTTGTCGATGATCTTGCTGTTGATGAACTGCACGGTGCCGCCCTCTACGTCGATGCCACCGCCTTCACGGCTGCTGGTGTTGTTCTTCAGGGTGGTATTGCGGAAGACCGAGTCACCGTCCTCGTGACCGATGGCCCCGCCAACCGCGGCGTTGTTGCGTGTGAATTCGACGCCGTCGGTCGTTACTGTGCCGTCCGATTGCAGGCCTCCACCCTCTCCCGCGTTGTTGAGGGTGAACTCGCTGCGGGTGATGTACGCCGTGGCGCCGCCCACGACAAAGACGCCACCTCCCTCGATGTAGGCCTGGTTGTTGTCGAGGGTGACTTTGTCGAGCTTCAGATTGCCGGAGCTGTCGACGAGGATGCCTCCCCCCGCATCGGGCGCGTTGCCGCCGCGGATGGTGAGGTCGTCGAGCCGGAGGTCACCGGTGGAGGTGACGTGGAAGATGCGGAAGGCACCGGCCATCAGCCCGTCACGGACGATGGTGGAGTCCCGGCCCTCGATGGTGAGCTGCCTGTCGATGGGGGGCAGCCCGTCATTGCCAGCGTAGGCCGTGGTGAGGTGGTAGGTGCAGTGGCGGGCGAGGACGAGGGTGGATCCCGCGGGCGCCGTGGCGAGCGCGTTGATCAGGGCCGTGGTGTCGCACGGAACCGAAATGCCGGGGGCCGCCACGGCCGGTACCGCGCTCACGCCGTTGACCACGATCGTGGCCAGGGCGGCGATGCCGGACAGGGTGGTGTATCGCATGGGCTTCTCCTTGACGTGCAGGGACCGCCGGAGCACAGGCGATCCCTCGCCCATGTCGCGGACACTGGGAGCAAAGCCGCCCCCCGCGCCCCTTCCCGTGCGCCGCAGGGCCTCCTCACCCGGACACCGCAGCAGATTCGGTCAAGAGGACGCATCATCGTCCAACCAGCCTGTACGACCATGACACTTCCCGGCCACCAACGGAGGTCCTCCACGCGCGGGAACGCAATCCGCGACCCGGCCGCAAGTCCCTGCACGGCGTGATGCGGCCGTTGCCCAGGAACCGGACGTCCTGGATCACCTCGCACGGTGTACGCCCCTCAGCAACCACCGCCAGGGGCACCCCGAGCAGGCGGATCGTGTCGTAGGCGAGCCGCCACAGGACCGGGTCCTCCGCCATCGTGTCCGCTGTCAGCAGCGTCATGTTGCTCGTGCCGTGCTCCTCCGGGACGCGTCAGGCGCCCCGAACGAGCCGAGGCCGCTGCTGCTGAACTGCACAACATGCTGAGTCACGGGTTGCAGGGCTGCGAGGAACGGACTGACCGGGGCAGGCTGCAGGCCCGAGCCCGTCGGTACCGGTCGCCCGCGTGTTGTCACTCACGGCATCGCAACCAGCGCATACGGTGCCCGTGCAGGGCGTCTTCTCCTGGTGTGAGAGACACGGCCGGGCCCTTTGGACAGTGGGGCCCGGCCTTGCCCACACGTTGAAGGGCCTGCAACGGCTGAAGGCGTCGAGTCGGGCTTCGCTCTCGTCTGGCCAGCTCTTTCGCCCTTGGAGAGTTTCGCGTTTGAAGGTCGCGTTGAAGGACTCGGCGAGTGCGTTGTCCGCGCTGGAGCCGACCGCGCTCATGCTCTGCCGAACCCCTGCTGACCCGCAGGCTTCGGCGAAGGACCTGCTCGTGTATTGGGCGAATTCAATCGGTCGTCGCAACGCCTCGTCCTTGGAGGTGTTGATGGGCAGGCCAGCAGGGTGGATGGCGGCGTTGACTGGACGGTCGCCG
>NZ_JBHVFF010000212.1:0-14929 GCF_042801895.1 Streptomyces sp. NPDC057543
CCGCCGGGTAGCGGATCGTGCCGTGCGGCACCGGCACGGAGTCGTCGAGCACCAGGGCCATCATCGCCTCGTCCGGGACGTCGAAGCCCGGCCGGATCCCGTAGCGGGACGCCGGCACGAACCCGAACCTCGGGTAGTACTCCGGATGACCGAGTACCAGGACGAGCGACTCGCCCCGCAGCCGGGCCGCGTCGAGCACGGCCCGCACCACGGCCTGACCGGCGCCCTGCCGCTGATGCTCCGGGGCCGTCGCCACCGGGGCCAGCGCGAGCGCCGGCGCGCCCCCGACCCGGCACCGGGTCAGCAGCGCGTATGCCGCGACGGCGCCGTCCGGGCCGGCCGCGACGTGACCGAGGCCGGGCAGCCAGGACTCCGGATCGCTGCGCAGCGCGTCGACGAGAGCTGCTTCGTCCGGCGTCGGGAACGCGGCGGTGTTGACCGCGCGCACGGCCGCCACGTCCGCCACCGTCTCCGGCCGCGTCGGCCAGCGGGGGTCGGCGGGGCGCAGTACATAGCCGGCGTAGCCGTACTCCGAACCGTGATCGCGCCGCATGGCCAGCTCCTCGCGGGTCGCCGCGAGCGCCCACTCCATGCCGGGAACCGACGGGTCGGCGATCTCGACGCGCTCGGCGAGCGGGATGTAGTACTCGTCCCAGTCGCTGTCGGGCTGCACGCGCACCCCCAGGACGTGATAGCCGGCCGCCACGGCCGCCGCCGCGTTGGCCGCCACGGGGCGCACCGACGTCTCCTGCTCCCAGAAGGCGCGGGCCTCGTCGGTCGGCGCGTCCGTCGTCCAGACGCACTCGGAGACGACGAGGGTGCCGCCCGGAGCGAGCAGCCGCTTCCAGTCACGCAGCGCGGTGTCGAAACCGATGATGTACGCGGACCCCTCGGCCCAGACGAGATCGAACGACCCGGCCGGGAAGCCGGGGCCGGAGAGCTCGGCCATGTCGGCCCGGACGGTACGGACGCGGTCGCCGAGCCCGCGAGCAGCCGCCGCTTCGCGCAGTTCGCCGAGGAACGGCTCGTGGAGATCGACGGCGGTCACCTCGGCGCCCGCCTCGGCGGCCAGCAGCAGCGCGGCGCGGCCGGGCCCGCAGCCCAGATCCAGGACGCGCGGACGGCGCGGCAGCGGGCCGACGAGCTCCAGCAGCTGCCGGGTGGTGGCGTCGGAACCGGGACTCTGCCGGGGAAGGTTGTGGTGCAGGGAGAAGAACGCCTGGGAACGGACGGCGTGATCGTTGTCGGTCACCGTGGGAAACCCTTGTGTACGAGGGCTCCGGCCAACGCGTCGACCCGGTGTGAGCCGGTGTGCTAGCCGAGGGCCCGGAAGATGAGGACGGACCGGATGCTGCGCCGGTTGGGCGCCGTCGCGACGGTCATCGACCTCAGCTCCTCTTCTCGGACACGGGGAGGCCCTCGCCTCGCCGGACACCCTACACGGCGGTGCTGAACGCCGGTTCAGTGGCAGAGCCTGGCCTCGTGCTCGGCATGGCCGCTCGGCTCCAGCTGGAAGGTGCAGTGCTCCACGTCGAAGTGGACGCCGAGGCAGCCCTGCAGCTCATGGAGCAGCTTCTCGTGGCCGATCGAGTCCAGCATGTCCTGGCGCACCACCACATGGGCGGAGAGCACCGGCATCCCCGACGTGATCGTCCAGGCGTGCAGGTCATGGACGCCCAGCACCCCGGGCAGGGCGGTGATGTGGGCCCGTACCTCACCCATGTCGACGCCCTTGGGTGCCGCCTCCAGCAGCACATTGAGCGTCTCCCGGAGCAGCTTCACCGTACGGGGCACGATCATCAGGCCGATCACCAGCGAGGCGATCGGGTCTGCGGCCTGCCAGCCGGTGGCCAGGATGATCCCCGCCGAGATCAGCACGGCGAAGGAGCCGAGCGTGTCCGCGAGCACCTCCAGATAGGCGCCGCGCACATTGATGCTCTCCCTCTGCCCGCGGATGAGCATCGACAGCGAGACCATGTTGGCCACCAGGCCGACCAGGGCGAAGGCGATCGTCAGCCCACCCCTCGTCTCGGCCGGGGTGATGAACCGCTGGACCGCCTCGAAGAGCAGATAGCCGCCCACCCCGAGCAGCAGCAGGCAGTTGGCCAGGGCGGCGAGGATCTCGGCGCGGGCGAAGCCGAAGGTGCGGTTGAGCCCGGCGGGCCGGTTGGCGAAGTGGATCGCCAGCAGCGCCATGCCCAGGCCCAGGGCGTCGGTCGCCATGTGGGCCGCGTCGGCGATGAGAGCGAGGGAGCCGGAGAGCAGTCCGCCGACGACCTCCATGACCGTCACGGTGAGCGTGATGCACAGTGCGATCCGCAGCCGTCCCTTGTACGCGGCGGCTGCCGTGCCGGTGGGCGGCGGCCCGCCATGTGTGTGCCCGTGGTCGTGCCCTGCCCCCATGGGGACGCCTCCCGGTCGTCGCGCGGACCTCGGACGCGATCCGTCCGAGCACTGTCAGTCAACTACGGGTGGGGGGTATCGGGCAACACGGCACTGAACACCGTTGTCATATGCTCTGACCTGCGGAAATGATCGCAGGTCAGAGCTGTGGGGCGATCACTGACGGCTCCGTCCCACGTGCCCGGGGATGGCGCGGGCACCAGCCCCCGCAGGCCGGTTCGACCCTCTCGCGCTCCGCGCCGGGCCGGCCGGCCCGGCTCCTGGCAGATCGCTGCCCCCGCCCTGATCCGGCCGGAAGGTCACGGGCCCGCGCCACCGCGTTTTGTCAGGTGAGGCCGGGATCGACGATGATGACCGCGGGCGGCGCCGCATCATGCCGGTCCACCCCGAACGGAGCACAAACGGGCAGTGAACTCCCACTTCCGTTCATCCGATAGCCTCTGCCGACGTGCCGCCGGCCCGCTTCCGGGCCGCACTGTCGCGCGCCGGCCCCGTCAGCACCAAGGAGTGAGTTCGTCTGTCGACCGCCATCCTCACCGGTGCACCGGTACCCGGATCGTCGCTCGCGGACGATCTGCGGTCACTGGGCTTCGACGTACAGGTCGCCGCCGATGTGACCGAGGCCGCACGGCTGCTGGCCGACGTCCCCGCCGACCGGCGCGTCGCACTGGTCGATCCCCGTTTCGTCGGCCACGTCCACGCCCTCCGGCTCGGACTCACCGACCCGCGCTTCCCCGCTGCCACCGTGCCCGGCGCGCTCACCGCGCAGCCGGAGGCGCGCCCCGCGCTCGTCCGGGCCCTGAGCACCACCGCCGCGGCCGTCGGCGCGGGCGTCCCGACCGTTCCGGGCACCACGGCGACGGTCACCGACCGCACCGTTCCGGGCCACCTCGCCGTCACCATGGACGCCGAAGGCACCCCCGTGCAGCGCCCCGAGCTCGGCTCCCTGGTCGCCGCCGTACCGGTCGACGAATCCTCCCGCGCCGCAGCGCGGAGCGGTCTCGCCGCGGTCGACGACGAGGCGGTACGGCTGCGCAGCGCCGTGAAGGCCCACGACGGCTTCTTCACCACGTTCTTCATCAGCCCGTACTCCCGCTACTTCGCCCGCTGGTGCGCCCGCCGCGGCCTCACCCCGAACCAGGTCACCACAGCGTCCCTGCTCACCGCGCTGATCGCTGCGAGCAGCGCGGCGACCGGCACCCGCGGCGGCTACATCGCCGCCGGACTGCTGCTGCTCCTCTCGTTCGTCCTGGACTGCACCGACGGGCAGCTCGCCCGCTACTCGCTGCAGTACTCGACGATGGGCGCCTGGCTGGACGCCACCTTCGACCGGGCCAAGGAGTACGCGTACTACGCGGGCCTCGCACTCGGCGCCGCCCGCGGCGGCGACGACGTCTGGGCACTGGCCCTCGGCGCGATGGTCCTCCAGGCCTGCCGCCATGTCATCGACTTCTCGTTCAACGAGGCCAACCATGACGCGGTGGCCAATTCGAGCCCCACGGCAGCTCTCTCCGACCGGCTCGACAGCGTCGGCTGGACGGTCTGGCTGCGCCGGATGATAGTGCTGCCGATCGGTGAGCGCTGGGCGATGATCGCGGTACTGACCGCGGTGACCACGCCCCGGATCGTCTTCTACACCCTGCTCATCGGCTGCGCCTTCGCCGCCTGCTACACCACCGCGGGCCGCCTGCTGCGCTCGCTGACCCGCAAGGCGGAGCGCACCGACCGAGCGGCCCGCGCACTCGCCGACCTGACCGACTTCGGTCCCCTCGCCCAGTTCGTGGCGGCACGCGGCCCCCGGATCGGGGGTACCTGGAGCGCACCCGTGATCGCGCTCGTCGGCACGGGGGCACTGATCGCCGCGGCGCTGCAGCAGCCGTTCGGCAGCAAGCAGATGATCTTTGCCGCGGTCTTCTACACGATCTGCTCGGGCATGGCGGTGGCACACCCCCTCAAGGGCGCCCTCGACTGGCTCGTCCCCCCGATATTCCGGGCGGCGGAGTACTGCACCGTCCTCGTCCTCGCGGCTCGCAGCGATGTCCCGGGGGCCCTTCCGGCAGCCTTCGGGCTGGTCTCGGCCGTTGCCTACCATCACTACGACACCGTGTACCGCATCCGTGGCGACACCGGCGCGCCGCCCCAGTGGCTGGTCCGCGCGATCGGTGGGCACGAGGGCCGCACTCTGGCGGTGGCCGTACTCGCCGCCGTATTCACCCGACATTCAGCTTTCACCGTGGCACTGACCGCTCTCGCAGTGGCTGTGGCACTGGTGGTCCTCGTGGAGTCCATCCGCTTCTGGGTGTCCTCCGGAGCACCCGCCGTTCACGACGAAGGAGAACCCGCATGATCGGCCTCGTACTGGCAGCCGGTGCAGGACGGCGTCTGCGCCCCTACACCGACACGCTCCCGAAGGCCCTCGTGCCAGTCGACGGCGAGAAGACAGTGCTGGACCTCACGCTGGCGAACTTCGCGGAGGTCGGCCTCACCGAGGTCGCCGTCGTCGTCGGGTACCGCAAGGAAGCCGTGTACGACCGCAAGGCCGAGCTGGAGGCCAAGTACGGCGTCACCCTCACCCTGATCGACAACGACAAGGCCGAGGAGTGGAACAACGCCTACTCCCTGTGGTGCGCCCGTGACGTCCTGACGCGCGGCGTGATCCTGGCCAACGGCGACACCGTCCACCCGGTCTCCGTCGAGAAGACCCTGCTCGCCGCCCGCGGCAACGGCCAGAAGATCATCCTCGCCCTCGACACGGTGAAGCACCTCGCCGACGAGGAGATGAAGGTCATAACCGAGGGCGACAAGGGTGTGCGGCGCATCACGAAGCTGATGGACCCGGCCACCGCGACCGGCGAGTACATCGGCGTCACCCTCATCGAGCCGGAAGCCGCCGCCGAGCTTGCCGACGCGCTGAAGACCACGTATCTGCGCGACCCCGACCTCTACTACGAGGACGGCTACCAGGAGCTCGTGAACCGCGGCTTCACCGTCGACGTGGCACCCATCGGCGAAGTGACGTGGGTGGAGATCGACAACCACGACGACCTCGCGAAGGGCCGTGAGATCGCGTGCCAGTACTGACCCGGCTCATTCCGTCCCCGGTCGTCGTCGACATCCGTCGCGGCGCCCTGGACGATCTGGCCGGCCTCCTCGCCGACCAGCGGATCTCCGCCTCCGGCAAGCTCGCCGTCGCGATCAGCGAGGGTTCGGGGCGGGCCCTGCGCGAGCGGCTGGCCCCCGCGCTGCCCGGCGCCCACTGGTACCCGGTCACCGACGGCACCCTCGACTCGGCCGTCAAGCTCGCCGACGACATCAGGGGCAGCCGCTACGACGCGGTGGTCGGCCTCGGTGGCGGCAAGATCGTCGACGTCGCGAAGTACGCGGCGGCACGCGTCGGCCTGCCCCTGGTCGCGGTGGCGACGAACCTCGCGCACGACGGTCTCTGCTCGCCCGTCGCGACACTGGACAACGACAACGGCCGGGGCTCCTACGGGGTCCCCACCCCGATCGCCGTCGTCATCGACCTCGACGTCGTCCACGAGGCACCGGCCCGTTTCGTGCGCTCCGGCATCGGCGACGCGGTCTCCAACATCTCCTGCGTGGCCGACTGGGAACTCGCGCACGAGGTCACGGGCGAGGAGATCGACGGACTCGCCGCGGCCATGGCCCGGCAGGCCGGCGAGGCCGTGCTGCGCCACCCGGGAGGGATCGGCGACGACGCCTTCCTCAAGGTGCTGGCCGAGGGCCTCGTGCTGACCGGTATCTCCATGTCGGTCGCCGGGGACTCCCGGCCAGCCTCGGGCGCCTGCCACGAGATCAACCACGCCTTCGACCTGCTGTACCCCAAGCGTGCGGCGAGCCACGGCGAGCAGGTCGGTCTCGGTGCCTGCTTCGCCATGTACCTGCGCGGTGCACGCGCGGAGTCGCTGCTCATGGCGGCCACCCTGCGCCGCCACGGTCTGCCCGTCCTGGCCGAAGAGATCGGCTTCACCGCCGACGAGTTCGTCCAGGCCGTCGACTACGCCCCGCAGACCCGCCCGGGCCGCTTCACGATCCTGGAACACCTCAACCTGTCCACCGACCAGATCAGGGACGCGTACGCCGACTATGCAAAAGCCATCCATAGCTGAACTCCGTCCGGTCGTGCACCCTCCGGGCGTGAAGGACCGGCGCAGCGGCGAACACTGGGCGGGTCGGCTCTACATGCGCGAGATCTCCCTGCGCGTGGACCGGCACCTGGTGAACACCAGGGTCACGCCCAACCAGCTGACCTACGTGATGACCCTCGCGGGCGTGCTCGCCGCGCCCGCCCTGCTCGTTCCCGGCATTCCCGGAGCGCTGCTCGGCGTCCTCATGGTCCAGCTCTACCTGCTGCTCGACTGTGTCGACGGCGAGGTGGCCCGCTGGAAGAAGCAGTTCTCACTGGGCGGGGTCTACATGGACCGCGTCGCCGCGTATCTCTGCGACGCCGCCGTGCTGGTCGGCTTCGGCCTGCGCGCCGCCGACCCGTGGGGCTCCGGACGGATCGACTGGCTGTGGGCCTTCCTGGGCACTCTGGCGGCCCTCGGCGCCATCCTGATCAAGGCCGAGACCGACCTCGTCGGCGTCGCACGCCACCAGGGCGGTCTGCCGCCGGTCAAGGAGGCCGCCTCCGAGCCGCGCTCGTCCGGCATGGCGCTCGCTCGCCGGGCCGCCGGTGCGCTCAAGTTCCACCGGCTGATCCTCGGCATCGAGGCGTCGCTGGTGATCCTGGTGACGGCCGTCCTCGACGCGGTCAGGGACGATCTGTTCTTCAGCCGTCTCATGGTCGCGGTACTGGCCGGCATCGCCCTGTTGCAGACCTTGCTGCACCTCGTGTCGATCCTGGCGTCGAGCAGGCTGAAGTGAGCAATCCGATGAAGCTCGGCGCGGTCATCATCACGATGGGTAACCGCCCCGCAGAGCTGCGTGCCCTCCTCGATTCGGTCGCCGAGCAGGACGGCGACCGGATCGAGGTGGTGGTCGTCGGCAACGGCGCCCCCGTACCGGACGTCCCCGCAGGCGTACGCACCATCGAGCTGCCCGAGAACCTGGGCATCCCCGGCGGCCGCAATGTCGGGATCGAGGCCTTCGGCCCGTCCGGCGCCGATGTGGACGCACTGCTCTTCCTCGACGACGACGGACTCCTGCCGCTCACCGACACCGCCGAGCTGTGCCGGCGGGCTTTCGAGGCCGACCCCGAGCTGGGCATCATCAGCTTCCGTATCGCCGACCCCGACACCGGTGTCACTCAGCGCCGCCACGTGCCACGGCTGCGGGCCTCCGACCCGCTGCGCTCCTCGCGGGTGACGACCTTCCTCGGCGGCGCCAACGCCGTACGCACCAAGGTCATCGCCGACGTCGGGCCGCTGCCGGGCCAGTTCTTCTACGCGCATGAGGAGACCGACCTCGCCTGGCGGGCGCTGGACGCCGGCTGGATGATCGACTACCGCGCAGACATGGTCCTCAACCACCCGACCACCGCTCCGTCACGGCACGCGGTGTACCACCGCATGGTGGCCCGCAACCGGGTGTGGCTGGCCCGGCGCAACCTGCCCGCCCCGCTGGTTCCCGTCTACCTCGGCGTGTGGCTGCTGCTGACCCTGCTCCGCAAGCCCTCCGGCCCGGCACTGAAGGCTTGGTTCGGCGGCTTCCGGGAAGGCTGGTCCACGCCCTGCGGCACCCGCCGCCCTATGAGCTGGCGCACCGTATGGCGGCTGACCAGACTGGGTCGGCCTCCCGTGATCTGAGAGGCTCTCCTCTGAGAGCATGAGACGTACTTCTTCTCCACGGGACCTGTCCGCTCCGAAACGCGCCCGCGACTGGCTGCGCATCTTGAATACGAGAGTTTCATCTGGTGAGTGACACAACCCATGATGGTGCGGTCGCACTGAGCACCCCACCATCCGCCGACGACGGCCTGAGCGCGGCCGAGAGGGCCGCCAAGTACGGCCTGACGGTGAGCGGCGCCCGGCCAGGGCTCTTCGAGTACATCCGGCAGCTCTGGGGCCGACGCCACTTCATCCTGGCGTTCTCCCGAGCGAAGCTGACCGCCCAGTACAGCCAGGCGAAGCTCGGCCAGCTGTGGCAGGTGGCCACGCCGCTGCTCAACGCCCTCGTCTACTACCTGATCTTCGGGCTGATCCTGGGGACCCGGAAGGGAATGACCCAGGACGTCTTCATCCCGTTCCTGGTGACCGGCGTCTTCGTCTTCACCTTCACCCAGAGCTCGGTGATGGCGGGTGTGCGGGCCATCTCCGGCAACCTGGGGCTGGTCCGTGCGCTGCACTTCCCGCGCGCCTCGCTGCCCGTCTCGTTCTCGCTCCAGCAGCTCCAGCAGCTGCTGTACTCGATGATCGTGCTCGCGGTCGTGGCCATCGCGTTCGGCAGCTACCCGAGTCTCTCCTGGCTGCTGATCATTCCGGCGCTGGCCATGCAGTTCTTCTTCAACACCGGACTGGCGCTGATCATGGCCAGGCTGGGCAGCAAGACCCCCGACCTCGCCCAGCTCATGCCCTTCGTCATGCGGACCTGGATGTACGCGTCGGGCGTCATGTTCTCCATCCCGGTGATGCTCAAGGACAAGCCGGCCTGGATCGCCGATGTGCTGCAGTACAACCCGGCGGCCATCTACATGGACCTGATCCGCTTCGCGCTGATCGACGGCTACGGCGCGGGCAACCTGCCGGCGCACGTCTGGATCGTGGCGCTCGCCTGGGCGGTCCTCGTCGGCCTGGTGGGCTTCGTGTACTTCTGGAAGGCAGAGGAACGGTACGGCCGTGGCTGACGACAACACTTCAGGGCGCGTCCCCACCGTCATCGCCGACGACGTGCACATCGTGTACCGGGTCAACGGCGCCGGCGGAGGCAAGGGCAGCGCCACCGCGGCGCTGAGCCGGATACTGCGCCGCGGCAAGGGCGAGGCGCGCGGCGTACGGAAGGTGCACGCCGTCCGCGGCGTCTCCTTCACCGCCTACCGCGGCGAGGCCATCGGCCTCATCGGGACGAACGGTTCCGGCAAGTCGACCCTGCTGCGGGCCATCGCCGGGCTGCTGCCGACCGAGCACGGCAAGGTGTACACCGATGGCCAGCCGTCGCTGCTGGGGGTCAACGCGGCGCTGATGAGCGATTTGACCGGCGAGCGCAACGTCGTGCTCGGCGGCCTCGCGATGGGCATGTCGCGCGAGGAGATCCGCGAGCGCTACCAGGGGATCGTCGACTTCTCCGGCATCAACGAGAAGGGCGACTTCATCACCCTGCCGATGCGGACGTACTCCTCCGGCATGGCCGCCCGGCTGCGCTTCTCCATCGCCGCCGCGAAGAACCACGACGTCCTCATGATCGACGAGGCATTGGCCACCGGTGACCGTAAGTTCCAGATCCGCTCCGAGAAGCGCATCAGGGAACTCCGCAAGGAGGCGGGCACCGTCTTCCTGGTCAGCCACAGCAACAAGTCCATCAGGGACACCTGCGACCGGGTGCTCTGGCTGGAAAAGGGTGAGCTGCTGATGGACGGTCCGACGGACGAGGTCCTCAAGGCATACGAGCGCGAGACCGGCAAATAGCGCGATTTCGGTCCCGTGGCGCCGAGGTGGCCTCCGCCGGAACTCTCCGGTGGAGGCCGCCTCGGTGTCCGGACCACGGATCCCGCCGTGCGGCCTGCACGCCCGGCGGTACGCCCCGGAGAAGATCTCCTCCCGGCGGATGACGTCAATTTCCTTGCGCACGGGGAAGGTTGGCGGGGCAGGACGCGTTGTTCCTCTGCGCGCAACACCCCGACGTATCGATGAGCGTTGTACAACGTAAGCTGTAGTGGTGCTGATTCGTTGCAAGTGGGGCGATACCGCCTGGCCATATGGCCCGACGGCGTGCTCCGCACTGGGCAGAGCGGGCGGCGTGTCCGGAATGGGATGTTTTGGGTCAGCAGTGTAGAACGGGAGATGTGACGGCTATGACGGAAGATCTCCAGCTCCGAGGTGCTCACGCCGTCCCAGCGCCGGGCGGTCGGTGGTGACCCCTACCCGGCAGGCGCACCACGATGCCGCCGCGCCCAGCACCCTGGACAAGGCAGCGGACGAGAATTTCCCGGTAGCCCCCTTCTTTCTGCCGCGCGCCTGGCGCGACGACCTGATGGCCGTCTACGGCTACGCCCGTCTCGTCGACGACATCGGCGACGGCGACCTCGCCCCCGGCGGCGCGGACGCCCGCCACCTCGGCCTCGATCCCGAGCAGACCGACGACCGGCTCGCCATGCTCGATGCCTTCGAGGCCGATCTGCACCGGGTCTTCGACACCGCGGGCGAGGATCCGCACCACCCCCTGCTGCGCGCGCTGCGCCCCACCGTGCGGCGCTGCTCGCTCACCCCCGAACCCTTCCTCGGCCTCATCGAGGCGAATCGGCAGGACCAGAAGGTCCGCCGCTACGGGACGTACGAGGAACTCGCCGCGTACTGCGAGCTCTCCGCCAATCCCGTGGGCCGACTGGTCCTGCAGATCACCGGAACCGCCAGCCCCGAACGCATCCGCCGCTCCGACGCCGTCTGCACGGCCCTGCAGATCGTCGAGCACCTCCAGGACGTCGCCGAGGATCTCGCCGCCGACCGGATCTACCTGCCCGCGGACGACATGGCCCGGTTCCACGTCCGCGAAACCGATCTGGCCGCCCCCTCGGGGGGCGCATCGGTGCGTTCACTGGTTGCGTACGAAGCAGAACGCGCTCGGGAACTGCTGAATGAAGGCACCCCTCTGGTGGGTAGCGTCCACGGCAGGCTCAAGCTGCTTCTCGCCGGATTCGTGGGAGGGGGGCGTGCCGCCCTCACCGCGATCGCGGCCGCCGGGTTCGACGTACTGCCCGGACCGCCCAAGCCCACCAAGCCCAGCCTGCTGCGCGAGGTGGGAGTTGTCTTGCGAAGAGCGCGTAGAGAGGGGTGAGCCGGACCGTGGAGGGACAGACGACGTACATGTCGGCACCGGTACAGGCCGCATACAGTTACTGCGAGGCGGTCACCGGACAGCAGGCGCGTAACTTCGCGTACGGCATCAGGCTGCTGCCGGCCGAGAAGCGACAGGCCATGTCGGCGTTGTACGCCTTCTCCCGTCGCGTCGACGACATCGGTGACGGCGAGCTGGAGCCGGAGACCAAGCGGACCCGACTGGAGAGCACCCGCACCGTCCTGGACCGGATCCGCGACGGCGCGATCGACGAGGACGACACCGACCCGGTGGCCGTCGCGCTCGCCGACGCCGCACGCAGATTCCCGCTCCCGCTCGGTGGGCTCGACGAACTCATCGATGGCGTGCTGATGGATGTGCGCGGCGCGACGTACGAGACCTGGGACGACCTCAAGGTCTACTGCCGCTGTGTCGCGGGTGCCATCGGCCGCCTCAGCCTGGGTGTCTTCGGTACGGAACCGGGCGCTCCGGGTGCCGACCGGGCAGCGGAGTACGCCGACACGCTCGGCCTCGCGCTCCAGCTGACCAACATCCTGCGCGACGTCCGCGAGGACGCCGGTAACGGGCGTACGTATCTGCCCGCCGACGACCTCGCCAAGTTCGGCTGCTCGGCCGGGTTCCACCGGGCCACTCCGCCGCCCGGCGCGGACTTCGCGGGCCTGGTCCACTTCGAGGTACGGCGCGCCCGCACCCTGTTTGCCGAGGGGTACCGGCTGCTGCCGATGCTGGACCGGCGCAGCGGCGCCTGTGTCGCGGCGATGGCGGGCATCTACCGCCGGCTGCTGGACCGGATCGAGCGCGACCCCGAGGCGGTGCTGCGCGGCCGGGTCTCGCTGCCGGGCCACGAGAAGGCGTACGTCGCGGTGCGCGGACTCTCGGGTCTCGACGCGCGCTACGTCTCCCGCCGGACGGCCCGGGGGCGTGTCTGATGCGCCGGACGGACATCTCGCGCACCATGTGCGGCACGGAAACGCGCTTCCATCGGTGGTCAACCCTCTGGTGTACTGACGCGTCCCTGACTGAAGTGACCCGGCGAAAGGAGGGTGCATGACGAACGACGCCCCGCGTTCCTCCCACGCGGTCGTGATCGGCGGCGGACTCGCCGGCATCACCGCGGCCCTGCGGCTCGCCGACGCCAGGCTTGACGTGACCCTGCTCGAAGGGCGGCCCCGGCTCGGCGGGCTCGCCTTCTCCTTCCGGCGCGGCGAACTGACGGTCGACAACGGACAGCACGTCTACCTGCGCTGCTGCACCGCCTACCGCTGGTTCCTCGACCGCGTCGACGGAACGCGCCTGGCGCCCCTGCAAAACCGTTTGGACGTGCCCGTTCTCGATGTCGGACGCCCCGCGGGCCCCCGGCTGGGACGGCTGCGCCGCAACGCGCTGCCGGTGCCGTTCCACCTCGCCGCCGGACTCGTCGGCTATCCGCATCTCTCGCTCACCGAGCGGGCGAGCGTCGGACGCGCCGCACTGGCGCTGGGCCGCCTCGACCCGGACGACCCCGCGCTCGACGCCGTCGACTTCGGCAGCTGGCTCACCCGGCACGGTCAGTCGCCGCGCACCATCGAGGCCCTCTGGGACCTGGTCGGCGTCGCCACGCTCAACGCCACCGCGCCGAACTCCTCGCTGGCCCTCGCCGCGAAGGTGTTCAAGACCGGACTCCTCTCCGAGCCCGGCGCCGCCGACATCGGCTGGGCGAGCGTGCCGCTCGGCGAGATCCACGACACGCTGGTCCGCAAGGCACTCGACTCCGCCGGCGTACGCACCGAGCTGCGCACCAGAGCGTCCTCCGTCACCCGTACGCAGGACGGCCGTTGGGCCGTCGAGGCCGGCGGCGAGCGGATCGAGGCCGACACTGTTGTCCTCGCCGTCCCGCAGCGCGAGACCCACGACCTGCTGCCCGCGGGGGCGCTCGACGCGCCGGAGCGGCTGCTCGACATCGGCACCTCGCCGATCCTCAACGTGCACGTCGTCTACGACCGCAAGGTGCTGCGCCGCCCGTTCTTCGCCGCGCTCGGCTCCCCGGTCCAGTGGGTCTTCGACCGTACGGACGCCTCGGGCCTCACCGGCCCCGGGCAGTACCTCGCGGTGTCCCAGTCCGCCGCGGACGAGGAGATCGACCTACCCGTCGCCGAGCTGCGGAGGCGTTACCTGCCCGAGCTGGAGCGGCTCCTTCCGGCCGCCCGAGGAGCCGGGATCAGAGACTTCTTCGTCACCCGGGAGCGCACGGCGACCTTCGCCCCCGCCCCCGGCGTCGGCCGACTGCGGCCCGGAGCCGGCACCCGTGCCCCCGGCCTCAGCCTGGCCGGGGCGTGGACGGCCACCGGCTGGCCCGCGACGATGGAGGGTGCCGTCCGCAGCGGATTCAGCGCGGCGGACGCCGCGCTCCGGGCGCTCGGCCGCTCCCACGAACATCCGCTGCAGGAGGCGGCATGAGCAGTACCACCGGAACAAGAGGAGAGTCAGTGACCCCGGCGAACCCGGCTTTCGACACCGTGGCCGACACGGACGTCACCGCGCTTCTGGAGCGCGGACGGGCCCTTTCCACGCCGGTGCTCCGGGCCGCCGTTGACCGGCTCGCACCGCCCATGGACACCGTCGCCGCCTACCACTTCGGCTGGATCGACGCCCAGGGACGGCCCTCCGACGGCGACGGCGGCAAGGCCGTGCGCCCGGCGCTCGCCCTGCTGTCCGCGGAAGCGGCCGGCGCCACCGCCGAGGCAGGCGTCCCGGGCGCCGTGGCCGTCGAACTCGTGCACAACTTCTCGCTGCTGCACGACGACCTGATGGACGGTGACGAACAGCGCCGCCACCGCGACACCGTCTGGAAGGTGCACGGCCCCGCCCAGGCGATCCTCGTCGGCGACGCGCTCTTCGCGCTCGCCAACGAGATCCTGCTGGAGCTCGGCACCGTCGAGGCGGGCCGGGCGGCCCGCCGGCTGACCGTCGCCACCCGCAAGCTCATCGACGGTCAGGCCCAGGACATCTCCTACGAGCACCGCGAGCGGGTCACCGTCGAGGAGTGCCTGGAGATGGAGGGCAACAAGACCGGCGCCCTGCTCGCCTGCGCCTGCTCCATCGGCGCGGTCCTCGGCGGCGCCGACGACCGTACCGCCGACACCCTGGAGGCGTACGGCCACCACCTCGGCCTCGCCTTCCAGGCCGTCGACGATCTGCTCGGTATCTGGGGTGACCCCGAGTCCACCGGCAAGCAGACCTGGAGCGATCTGCGCCAGCGCAAGAAGTCGCTGCCGGTCGTCGCCGCGCTCGCCGCGGGCGGACCGGCCTCGGAGCGCCTCGGTGAACTGCTCGCCGCCGACGCCAAGAGCAGTGATTTCGACAGCTTCTCCGAAGAGGAGTTCGCCGCCCGTGCGGCGCTCATCGAGGAGGCGGGCGGCCGTGAATGGACCGCTCAGGAGGCACGTCGACAGCATGCCGTCGCCATCGAGGCACTGCACCGCGTCGACATGCCGCCCACCGTGCGGGCGCAGCTCACAGCGCTCGCTGACTTCGTCGTCGTACGAAAGAGATGATCACTATCTGCTCCATATGACTC
>NZ_JBHVFF010000213.1:0-14882 GCF_042801895.1 Streptomyces sp. NPDC057543
GCGACGCACCCTGCGAGGGGCTGCCCGGCGGATCGGAGCCGGAGAGACCCTGGCCGTCGCGCCGGTCCGTCCACCGGAAGGTCAGCGGTCACAGCACCGGACCGGCGACGAACCAGGCCCCTGGAGCGCCACGTCGAGACGGCGTCGTTGGTCACCGGAGAGCTCCTTGACACGGCACCGGCCTTCTGCACCGGACCCACCGTTGCGATGACATCCCCGCAGTCGCGCGGCCACGGGTAGGAGCGGGCGCAATGCGTCACCGTCTCCCGTACCGTCAACTCGGCGGGCGCGGATTCATCGTGCCGGACGACTCCGACCTGCGAACGCCAACGGCGGTCCGCGGAAGCCGGGTCCGCGCCGAGCGCCGGCGCGGTTCCCCGTCACGGTTGCGGCGGCCCTGCAGAATCTCCACGGTCGTGCACTTCACGGCCCCGTTCGTGCGCGAAGCTTCGCGCACACCTTTATGTCCATCGAACGGAAGTCCCGCGATGCGGTGCGGCAGAATGACCGTGCCCAGCAGGCCACTCACTGATGGAACGGCGATATGACGACTGCAGCGGTAGACCACCCCTCCTCCGACCAGGACGAGGACGGCGGGAAGAGGACCATCGGCGGCAGCCGGGCGTTGGCACTGCTGCTGGTGATCACGGGCGCCGCCGGACTCCTCGCCGCCTGGGTCATCACGATCGACAAGTTCAAGCTGCTGGAAGACCCCAACTTCACACCGGGATGCAGCCTCAACCCGGTCGTCGCGTGCGGCAACATCATGAAGAGCGAGCAGGCGGCCGCCTTCGGCTTCCCGAACCCGATGCTCGGTCTGGTCACCTACTCAGTGATCATCGGCATCGGCCTGGCACTGCTCGCGGGTGCCCGCTTCCGCAGCTGGTACTGGCTGGGGATGAACGCCGGCACGCTGTTCGGCGTCGGCTTCTGCACCTGGCTCCAGTACCAGTCGCTCTACAACATCAACTCGCTCTGCCTGTGGTGCTGCCTGGCCTGGGTCGCCACGATCTTCATGTTCTGCTACGTCACCACGCACAACATCAAGCACCGGATCCTGCCCGCGCCGAACTGGCTGCGCAACGGGTTGACGGAGTTCCACTGGGTGCCGCCCGTCCTGTGGGTCGGCATCATCGGCATGCTGATCCTGACCCGCTGGTGGGACTTCTGGACCAGCTGACCGGACCGCGGCTCCCGCCGGGCGACCGGCCCGGCGGGGATGTCGGTGCCGTGACATAGGCTTCAAAACGTGGAGCCCGACCTCTTTACCGCAGCCGCCGAAGACCGCCAGGAGAAGGACCCGTCCAGCAGCCCGCTGGCTGTCCGGATGCGCCCCCGCACCCTCGACGAGGTCGTCGGCCAGCAGCATCTCCTCAAGCCGGGCTCGCCGCTGCGCCGCCTCGTCGGCGAGGGGAACGGCGGGCCCGCGGGGCCCTCGTCGGTGATCCTCTGGGGCCCGCCCGGCATCGGGAAGACGACTCTCGCGTACGTGGTCAGCAAGGCCACCAACAAGCGCTTCGTCGAGCTCTCCGCGATCACCGCGGGCGTCAAGGAAGTACGGGCCGTTATCGAGGGCGCCCGCCGCGCCACCGGCGGCTACGGCAAGGAGACCGTCCTCTTTCTCGACGAGATCCACCGCTTCTCCAAGGCACAGCAGGACTCCCTGCTCCCGGCCGTGGAGAACCGCTGGGTGACCCTGATCGCCGCGACCACCGAGAATCCGTACTTCTCGATCATCTCGCCGCTGCTGTCGCGCTCGCTCCTGCTCACCCTGGAATCGCTCACCGACGACGATCTGCGCGGCTTGCTGCGGCGTGCCCTTGACGACGAGCGCGGACTGGGCGGCGCGGTGGCGCTGCCGGGGGACGCCGAGGCACATCTGCTGCGTATCGCGGGTGGCGACGCCCGTCGGGCGCTGACGGCGCTGGAGGCGGCGGCCGGAGCGGCGCTGTCCAAGCAGGAGAAGGAGATCACCCTCCTGACCCTGGAGGAGACGGTCGATCGCGCGGCCGTCAAGTACGACCGGGACGGCGACCAGCACTACGACGTGGCGAGCGCGCTCATCAAGTCGATCCGCGGCTCCGACGTCGATGCCGCGCTGCATTACCTGGCCCGGATGATCGAGGCGGGGGAGGACCCCCGGTTCATCGCCCGACGGCTGATGATCTCGGCCAGCGAGGACATCGGTCTCGCCGACCCCACGGCACTGCCCATCGCCGTCGCGGCGGCCCAGGCGGTGGCCATGATCGGATTCCCGGAGGCGGCGCTCACCCTGAGCCATGCCACGATCGCCCTGGCCCTCGCTCCCAAGTCCAATGCGGCGACGCTGGCGATCTTCGCCGCCCAGGAGGACGTACGGAAGGGCCTCGCGGGCCCCGTCCCGGCCCATCTGCGCGACGGCCACTACAAGGGCGCGGCCAAGCTGGGCCACGCCCAGGGCTATGTGTATCCGCACGACGTCCCAGGCGGCATCGCCGCCCAGCAGTACTCCCCGGACGCCGTCCGCGACAAGCACTACTACCGGCCCACGCGTTACGGCGCGGAGGCGCGTTACGCGGATGTGGTGGAACGGGTCCGCGAGCGCCTCGGCCGCTCGGGCCCCGACGGCGACGCCGGCCCGTCCACCGACTGAGGGGGACGCGCGGGACTCGAGGCCGGGCGAGGCCGGAAAGCCTGTGGGAACCGGTACCTCCGTTCAGTTCGCCGCCGCCTCGAAGAGCGTGTGCATGGCGTGGCGCAGTTCGCTGATGTCGCGCACCGGCTCGGGGAATTCGAAGCGTGCGTCGAAGCACCGCCGCCGGTCCTCGCAGAGGCGTACCCGCAGCCCGTACCGGTCCAGTGCGAGCGGTACGGCGGAGGGCCGGTGGGCCGCGCAGCGGCGGGCCGAACGCTCGCCCAGCAGTCCGCACAACGTGCCCAGTTGCTCGCCGTGCGCCGCGTGCAGATGCTGCAGCAGCTCCGCCTCGTGTCCGACGAGCGGGTCGGGCGCCGCGTTCCGGAATTCCTCCGGCCCGACCTCCTCGGCGCCCCACAGATCGTCGATGTACGCCTCGCCCGTCGCCAGCCGAAGCGTCGTCCGGCTCGGCCCCGACATGCCGGGTACGGTGGTGAGCCGGCCGGAGACCCGGGCGCGCCCGCGGATGCGGTGCGGCACGGAGACCGGGGCGACATCCGTGATCTCCAGCACAGCGCTCGGCCCTTCGCCCTCGGCGTGCGTCGCGGCCCGTACGGCCGGGGAATCCGCGGGGAGTTCGAGGAACAGGTCCCCGTCGGGGCCCACGCTCCTGGCCGACGGCATCAGCTGACCCGGGTCGGCCGCGTTCGGCCCGGGGACGAGCAGCACCGCCGAACAGGTACTCTGTACGAGAGTTCGTGTGCGCTCGGCTGCTGACGGCATCCGAGTGTTTTCAAGCCCGCCGGGACGCGGCTGACCACGATCTGATCGGTCCTCCGTCGTATCGGCACCCTGAGAGGTGTCGACGCTGTCAGTGCTGTCCGTGATGTGTGTGGTGTTCCCCGGGCGAGACATGCGATCTCCTCAAGTAAGGTGAGCCTAACCTAACCTACAACGGAGGTCTGGAGAACGTGCCTAACCAGTCGCGTCCCAAGGTCAAGAAGAGCCGCGCGCTCGGCATCGCGCTGACGCCGAAGGCGGTCAAGTACTTCGAGGCCCGCCCCTACCCGCCGGGCGAGCACGGCCGTGGTCGCAAGCAGAACTCGGACTACAAGGTCCGTCTGCTGGAGAAGCAGCGCCTGCGTGCCCAGTACGACATCAGCGAGCGCCAGATGGCGCGTGCCTACGACCGTGCCAAGAAGGCCGAGGGCAAGACGGGCGAGGCGCTGGTCGTCGAGCTCGAGCGTCGTCTCGACGCCCTGGTTCTGCGTTCGGGCATCGCCCGCACCATCTACCAGGCCCGCCAGATGGTCGTGCACGGTCACATCGAGGTCGATGGCCGCAAGGTCGACAAGCCGTCCTTCCGTGTCCGTCCCGACAACATCGTGATGGTCCGCGAGCGCAGCCGCGACAAGCACCCCTTCCAGGTTGCCCGCGAGGGTGGTTACGCCCCCGACGGCGAGACCCCGCGCTACCTGCAGGTGAACCTGAAGGCCCTGGCCTTCCGCCTTGACCGGGACCCGAACCGCAAGGAAATCCCCGTGATCTGCGACGAGCAGCTCGTCGTCGAGTACTACGCCCGCTGATCCCAGGCGTAGCCGCTCTCACCAGCGCTCCGGCCCGCCCCTCCCCGTCGTACGGGAGGCGGCGGGCCGTCGCGTTCTCCCCGGACCCGTCGGCGGCCCGGAAGAACGCCCCGGTGTTCCCGCGCCGCCGCGCGATTGCCGTCGGTCAGCCGGGACTCCGGACGCACCGCGGCGGCCCCTACGAACCCCTCGTGCCAACTGCGGTCCTTGCCGCCGGTAATGCGGTACGGGGCGCGACCACCGGCGCGATAGGCTCGGGTGACGACGACTGGCTGCCGCGGCGGCGGTCGGCGGACCGAGCAGAGACTGACAGAGACAGTACAGAGACAGCGACAAGCTAGAGAGCGGTGCACTGTGTCCGGTGGAGAGGTGGCCGGGATCCTGGTAGCCGTCTTCTGGGCGATCCTGGTTTCGTTCCTCGCCGTCGTACTGGTGAGGCTGGCCCAGACGCTCAGGGCGACCACCAAGCTCGTGGCGGACGTGACCGAGCAGGCGGTCCCGCTGCTGGCCGACGCCTCCGCCACCGTGCGCTCCGCGCAGACCCAGCTCGACAAGGTCGACGCGATCGCCACGGACGTCCAGGAAGTCACCTCGAACGCCTCGGCGCTCTCCACCACTGTCGCCTCGACCTTCGGCGGCCCGCTCGTCAAGGTCGCCGCGTTCGGCTACGGGGTGCGCCAGGCCATCGGCCGCAAGACCGGTGCGGAACCGGAACCTGCGCGCCGGCCGTCCCGTCGTACGGTGCTTGTCGGCCGTACCGTGCCGTCCGCGCGCGGCAGGAAGCGCAACGGCCGAAACTCCCGCGGATCGAAGGACTGACGCAGCGATGTTCCGCCGTACGTTCTGGTTCACCGCCGGCGCCGCCGCCGGTGTCTGGGCGACCACCAAGGTCAACCGCAAGCTCAAGCAGCTGACCCCCGAGAGCCTCGCGGCGCAGGCCGCCGACAAGGCGATCGAGACCGGTCACAAGCTCAAGGACTTCGCCCTCGACGTCCGTGAGTCCATGGCCCGGCGCGAGGCCGAACTGGGCGAGGCGCTGGGCCTGGAGGCACCGGTCGACCCCGAGCTCCCCGTACGGCGCCACTTCGTCGTCGAAGCGGCCGAGTCCGTCGGACCGGACCGGCCACTCGAAGGCACCCACTACCGCACGCTCCCCTACAACTCGTACAACCGGAATGAGGACCACTGATGGAGTCGGCTGAAATTCGTCGCCGCTGGCTGAGCTTCTTCGAGGAGCGCGGTCACACCGTCGTCCCTTCGGCGTCGCTCATCGCGGACGACCCGACTCTGCTGCTGGTCCCCGCGGGCATGGTTCCCTTCAAGCCGTACTTCCTCGGCGAGGTCAAGCCGCCCGCCCCGCGCGTCACCAGCGTGCAGAAGTGTGTTCGTACGCCGGACATCGAGGAGGTCGGGAAGACCACCCGGCATGGCACGTTCTTCCAGATGTGCGGCAACTTCTCCTTCGGCGACTACTTCAAGGAAGGCGCCATCAGTTACGCCTGGGAGGCTCTGACGAGCCCTGTGGCGGACGGTGGCTTCGGTCTCGACCCCGAGCGGCTGTGGATCACGGTCTATCTGGACGATGACGAGGCCGAGCAGATCTGGCGCGACAAGATCGGCGTACCGGCCGAGCGCATCCAGCGTCTGGGCAAGAAGGACAACTTCTGGTCCATGGGTGTCCCCGGTCCCTGTGGCCCCTGCTCCGAGATCAACTACGACCGCGGCCCCGAGTTCGGCGTCGAGGGCGGCCCGGCCGTCAACGACGAGCGCTACGTGGAGATCTGGAACCTGGTCTTCATGCAGTACGAGCGGGGCGCCGGTGACGGCAAGGAGGACTTCCCGATCCTCGGTGACCTGCCGTCGAAGAACATCGACACGGGTCTGGGCCTGGAACGCCTCGCCATGATCCTGCAGGGCGTACAGAACATGTACGAGACCGACACCCTGCGTGTCGTCATGGACAGGGCCACCGAGCTGACCGGTGTCCAGTACGGCGCCGACCACGGTTCGGACGTCTCGCTCCGCGTGGTTGCCGACCACATCCGTACCTCCGCGATGCTCATCGGTGACGGCGTCACCCCCGGCAACGAGGGCCGCGGCTACGTGCTGCGCCGCATCATGCGCCGCGCCATCCGCAACATGCGGCTGCTGGGTGCCACCGGGCCGGTCGTCGAGGACCTGGTCGATGTCGTGATCGAGACGATGGGGCAGCAGTACCCGGAGCTGATCACCGACCGCAAGCGCATCGAGACCGTCGCGCTCGCCGAAGAGGCCGCCTTCCTCAAGGCCCTCAGGGGCGGCACCAACATCCTCGACACCGCCGTCACCGAGACCAAGGCCGCCGGCGGCAAGGTCCTCGCCGGCGACAAGGCGTTCCTGCTCCACGACACCTGGGGCTTCCCGATCGACCTCACCCTGGAGATGGCCGCGGAACAGGGCCTCGCCGTGGACGAGGACGGCTTCCGCCGCCTGATGAAGGAGCAGCGGGAGCGGGCCAAGGCCGATGCCAAGGCCAAGAAGACGGGCCACGCCGACCTGTCCGCCTACCGCGAGGTCGCCGACAACTCCGGCATCACCGAGTTCACCGGCTACACCGCCACCGAGGGCGAGTCGAGGATCGTCGGCCTGCTCGTCGACGGCGTGCCCTCGCCCGCCGCCACCGAGGGCGACGAGGTCGAAGTCGTCCTGGACCGCACCCCGTTCTACGCCGAGGGCGGCGGCCAGCTCGCCGACCAGGGCCGGATCCGGCTCGACAGCGGCGCCGTCATCCAGGTCCGCGATGTCCAGCAGCCCGTCCCGGGCGTCTCCGTCCACAAGGGCTCGGTGCAGGTCGGCGAGGTGACCGTCGGTGCCTCGGCCTACGCCGCCATCGACACCACCCGCCGCCGCGCCATCGCCCGCGCCCACAGCGCCACGCACCTCACGCACCAGGCGCTGCGCGACGCACTGGGCCCGACGGCCGCCCAGGCCGGTTCGGAGAACTCGCCGGGCCGCTTCCGCTTCGACTTCGGTTCGCCCGCAGCCGTACCCGGTACGGTCCTCACCGACGTCGAGCAGAAGATCAACGAGGTCCTCGCCCGCGAACTCGACGTCCAGGCCGAGGTCATGTCGATCGACGAGGCCAAGAAGCAGGGTGCCATCGCCGAGTTCGGCGAGAAGTACGGCGAGCGTGTCCGGGTCGTCACCATCGGCGACTTCTCCAAGGAACTCTGCGGCGGTACGCACGTCCACAACACCGCCCAGCTGGGCCTGGTGAAGCTGCTCGGCGAATCGTCCATCGGTTCCGGTGTGCGCCGCATCGAGGCCCTCGTCGGCGTCGACGCGTACAACTTCCTCGCCAGGGAGCACACGGTCGTGGCCCAGCTCCAGGAGCTGGTCAAGGGCCGTTCCGAGGAGCTCCCGGAGAAGATCGCCGGAATGCTCGGCAAGCTGAAGGACGCCGAGAAGGAGATCGAGAAGTTCCGCGCGGAGAAGGTCCTCCAGGCCGCCGCCGGACTGGCCGACTCGGCGAAGGACGTACGGGGCGTCGCCCTGGTCACCGGTCAGGTGCCCGACGGGACCTCGGCCGACGACCTGCGCAAGCTCGTCCTCGACGTCCGTGGTCGCATCCAGGGCGGCCGCCCGGCCGTCGTGGCCCTGTTCTCCACCGCCAACGGCCGCCCGCTGACCGTGATCGCCACCAACGAGGCCGCCCGCGAGCGCGGACTCAAGGCCGGCGACCTGGTCCGTACGGCTGCCAAGACTCTCGGCGGCGGTGGCGGCGGCAAGCCGGACGTCGCTCAGGGCGGCGGCCAGAACCCCGAGGCCATCGGCGCCGCCGTGGCCGCTGTCGAACGCCTCGTCACCGAGACGGCGTGACGGCGGGGATGACGCAGATGCGCCGCGGCCGTCGGCTCGCGATCGACGTCGGGGACGCCCGGATCGGGGTCGCCTCGTGCGACCCCGACGGAATCCTCGCGACGCCGGTGGAGACCGTTCCGGGGCGCGATGTCCCGGCGGCCCACCGGCGGCTCGGACAGATCGTCCAGGAGTACGAGCCGATCGAGATCATCATCGGCCTGCCGCGGTCCCTCGGCGGCGGTGAGGGACCCGCCGCCGCCAAGATCCGCGTCTTCGCCCAGGAGGTCGCCCGCTCGGTCGCACCCATTCCGGTGCGACTGGTGGACGAGAGGATGACCACAGTGACGGCCAGTCAAGGGCTGCGCGCCTCGGGCGTGAAGTCCAAGAAAGGCCGTTCCGTCATCGATCAGGCTGCCGCTGTGGTGATCCTTCAGAACGCTCTGGAGTCCGAACGGTCCTCGGGTAAAGCCCCGGGCGAAGGCGTCGAAGTGGCTCTCTGATCGCGATACGGTAACGTTCCGCGCGATGCGGCGGTGTTCGAACAAACACCGCACAGCAAAGAGACGGAATGTCGTCTCGCGGCTCTAGGGGATCGATGACTGAGTATGGCCGGGGCCCCGGCTCCGAACCGTGGCATCCCGAGGACCCCTTGTACGGGGATCAGGGGTGGGGAGGACAGCAGTCTGCCCACGGCCAGAACCAGTACGGCGGCCAGCAGCCCTACCCCCAGGACCCGTACGCGCAGCAGCAGTCGCAGGACGCCTACGCGCAGCAGCAGCAGGACACTTACGCGCAGCAGCAGCCACAGGACCCTTACGCGCAGCAGCAGCCACAGGACCCTTACGCGCAGCAGCATTATCAGCAGCAGCCCGCGTACGGAGCCCCGCAGGACCCGTACGCGCAGCAGCAGCAACCTCAGTCCCAGCCCCAGCAGCCCCAGTACGGCAATGGTGGTTGGGATACCGGGCAGCAGTCCGCCGCGATGCCCTACGACGCCCAGCAGGCCGACCCGTACGGCGGCCGGCAGGCCGGCTACGGCGAGACGCATGACTACTACGGCACACCGGAGGCCTACCCGCCGCCGCAGCCCCCGGGCCGCCGGGAGGCCGTCCCCGAGCAGGCCCCCGCGCAGAGTCCCGACTGGGACCCGGAGGCCCAGCCGGAGGAGACCCACCCCTTCTTCACCGGCGCCGACGACCGCAGCGACAAGGACGACGACGAGCACGACGACGACCCGCGCGAGTCACGCCGCGGCGGTCGCGGTGGCAATGAGCGCCGGGGCGGCAAGGGGAAGAAGAGCCGCAGCGGTGTCGCATGCCTGGTCGTCGCGGTGGTGCTGGTCGGTGGCGTCGGCGGCGTGGGCTACCTCGGTTACTCGTTCTGGCAGGACAAATTCGGCGCGGCGCCCGACTACACCGGCACGGGCACCGGCGAGGTCGAGGTCGAGATCCAGAAGAACGCCTTCGGCTACGACATCGGCAACATCCTGAAGCAGAAGGGCGTCGTCAAGAGCGTCGACGCGTTCGTCGCCGCGCAGAACGACAACCCCAAGGGCAAGTCGATCCAGGCCGGCGTCTATCTGCTCCACGAGAAGATGTCCGCGGCCGAGGCCGTGAAGATGATGCTCGACCCGAAGAGCCAGAATCTTTTGGTGATTCCCGAGGGTTACCGCAATGTCGACATCTATTGGATGGTCGACAAGAAACTGGGCCTCAAAAAGGGAACGACCAAGGGAATTGCCACGTCCAAGGCTTCCGACCTCGGTCTGCCCGACTGGGTGAGCAACGACAAGGACATAAAGGACCCGCTGGAGGGATTCCTGTACCCGGCCGCCTATCCGGTCACCAAGGAAACCAAGCCGGAGACGATCCTGAAGAAGATGGTCTCCCGCGCCAACGAGGAGTACGAAAAGTTCGACCTCGAGGGAACGGCCAAGAAGCACAACCTGGACGGTCCTTGGCAGGTCCTCACCGTCGCCAGCCTGGTCCAGGCTGAAGGCCTCACACACGACGACTTCCGCAAGATGGCTGAAGTCGCCTACAACCGCTTGGAGCCGGACAACACGGTCACGAACCGTAAGCTTCAATTCGACTCCTCATTCAATTACCTCAAGAACCAGAGTAAGATCAAGATCAGGTCGAGTGAGATCCTGAGCAATCCGGACCCGTACAACACCTATTACCACGAGGGCCTTCCACCGGGGCCGATCAGCAATCCGGGCGACGAAGCCCTGCGCGCAACGCTCAATCCCACTCATGACGGGTGGATGTTCTTCATCTCGCTCGACGGCAAGAAGACCGAGTTCACCAAGACGGCCGCCGAGCACGAGAGGCTCAACAAGAAGTTCAAGGAACAGCATGGCCTCGACTGACGGGCGTCGCCGGGCGGCCGTTCTCGGCTCGCCCATCGCCCACTCGCTCTCCCCGGTCCTGCACCGGGCCGCGTACGCCGAACTCGGTCTCGCCGGATGGTCGTACGACCGCTTCGAGATCGATGAGGCCGCGCTCCCCGGCTTCGTCGAGGGGCTCGACTCCACCTGGGCGGGGCTCTCGCTGACCATGCCGCTCAAGCGCGCGATCATCCCGCTGCTGGACTCCATCAGCGGGACGGCATCGTCGGTGGAAGCCGTCAACACGGTCGTCTTCACAAAGGACGGCCGCCGGGTCGGCGACAACACCGATATCCCCGGCATGATCGCCGCACTACGCGAACGCGGTGTGGAGAAGACCGACTCCGCCGCCGTCCTCGGTGCCGGGGCGACCGCTTCCTCCGCGCTCGCCGCGCTGTCCGAGATCTGTACGGGACCGGTCACGGCGTACGTCCGCAGCCGGGAACGGGGCCGGGAGATGCGCGGCTGGGGCGAACGGCTCGGCGTCGACGTGCGGATCTCCGACTGGGCGGAGGCCGAGCAGGCGCTGCACGCCCCGCTGGTCGTCGCCACCACTCCGGCCGGTGCCACGGACGCGCTGACCGGCGCCGTGCCGGACCGGCCGGGCACGCTCTTCGATGTGCTCTACGAGCCCTGGCCGACCGGACTCGCGGCCGCCTGGGCGGCTCGTAACGGCACAGTCGTCGGAGGTCTCGACCTTTTGGTACACCAGGCCGTCCTCCAGGTCGAGCAGATGACCGGTCGCGCGCCCGCTCCGCTCGTGGCCATGCGGCAGGCCGGGGAAGCGGCGCTCGCCACCCGCTGACCCCTCTCACGCCCGCGACGGAAGACGTCCGTCTTCTGGACCGGCGACCGGTTCACGCCCCGGCCGTGGGAGGATCAAAGACGGCGGGCCAGGGCCGCGCACCCGGTCGCGCCGTCGCAGTTCCAGGCGCGAGCATGAGGAGCACCGTTGAGCAGGTTGCGCTGGCTGACCGCGGGGGAGTCGCACGGCCCCGCACTCGTGGCGACGCTGGAGGGTCTTCCCGCCGGCGTCCCGATCACCACGGAGATGGTGGCGGACGCACTCGCCCGGCGGCGGCTCGGTTACGGCCGCGGTGCGCGGATGAAGTTCGAGAAGGACGAGGTCACCTTCCTCGGCGGGGTGCGGCACGGTCTCACCATGGGCTCGCCCGTCGCCGTGATGGTGGGTAACACCGAGTGGCCCAAGTGGGAGCAGGTCATGTCGGCCGACCCGGTCGACCCCGAGGAACTGGCCGCGCTGGCCCGTAACGCCCCGCTGACCCGCCCGCGTCCCGGCCACGCCGACCTCGCCGGGATGCAGAAGTACGGCTTCGACGAGGCACGGCCGATCCTGGAGCGCGCCAGCGCCCGGGAGACAGCGGCCCGGGTGGCGCTCGGCGCCGTCGCACGGTCGTACCTCAAGGAGACCGCGGGCATCGAGATCGTCAGCCATGTCGTCGAACTGGCCGCGGCCAAGGCGCCCTACGGCGTCTACCCGACGCCGGCCGACGTCGAGCGGCTGGACGCCGACCCGGTGCGCTGCCTGGACGCCGACGCGAGCAAGGAAATGGTCGCCGAGATCGACCAGGCCCACAAGGACGGCGACACCCTCGGCGGCGTGGTCGAGGTGCTGGCGTACGGAGTGCCCGTCGGCCTCGGCTCGCACGTCCACTGGGACCGCCGCCTCGACGCCCGGCTCGCCGCGGCCCTGATGGGCATCCAGGCGATCAAGGGGGTCGAGGTCGGCGACGGCTTCGACCTGGCCCGGGTCCCCGGTTCCAAGGCGCACGACGAGATCCTGGTCACCGAGGACGGCATCAAGCGCGCCTCCGGCCGCTCCGGCGGCACCGAGGGCGGTCTGACCACCGGTGAGCTGCTGCGGGTCCGCGCCGCGATGAAGCCCATCGCGACCGTGCCGCGCGCGCTCGCCACCGTCGACGTCGTCACCGGTGAGCCCGCCAAGGCCCACCACCAGCGCTCCGATGTCTGTGCCGTTCCGGCGGCGGGCATCGTCGCCGAGGCGATGGTCGCACTGGTCCTGGCCGACGCCGTCGCGGAGAAGTTCGGCGGCGACAGCGTCGCGGAGACCCGTCGCAACGTGCAGTCGTACCTCGACCATCTGCAGATCCGATGAGCGGCCCGCTGATCGTCCTCGTGGGGCCGATGGGCGTCGGCAAGTCCACGGTCGGTGAACTGCTCGCCGCCCGGCTCGGCACCACGTACCGGGACACCGACGCGGACGTCGTCGCCAGGGCCGGCAAGCCGATCCCCGAGATCTTCTACGACGAGGGCGAGGAACACTTCCGCGAACTGGAGCGGCAGGCCGTGCACACCGCCGTCGCCGAGCACGCGGGCGTCCTCTCCCTCGGCGGCGGCGCCGTGCTCGACGCGACGACCCGCGCGCTGCTCGCCCACCACTCCGTCGTCTATCTCTCGATGGACGTCGAGGAGGCCGTCAAGCGGGTCGGCCTGAACGCCGCCCGTCCGCTGCTCGCCGTCAACCCGCGCCGGCAGTGGCGCGAGCTGATGGACGCCCGCCGGCACCTGTACGCCGAGGTGGCCCGGGTGACCGTCGCCACCGACGAGCGCACCCCCGAAGAGGTCGCCCAGGCGGTCCTCGACGCACTGGAACTGCCGGAGCGCACGGACGACCCCGTCGCCCCCGGCCGGGAGAACACACGTATGACCGAGCAGGGCCCCACCCGTATTCAGATCGCCGGCAGCGCGGGCACCGACCCGTACGAGGTGCTGATCGGCCGGCAGCTCCTCGGCGAGCTGCCCACGCTCATCGGCGACCGCGCCAAGCGGGTCGCCGTCCTGCACCCCGAGGCACTTGCCGAGACCGGTGAGGCGGTCCGTCAGGACCTCGCCGAGCAGGGCTACGAGGCCATCGCGATCCAGCTGCCGAACGCCGAGGAGGCCAAGACCGTCGAGGTCGCGGCCTACTGCTGGAAGGCACTCGGGCAGACCGGCTTCACCCGCACCGACGTCATCGTCGGCGTCGGCGGCGGAGCCACCACCGATGTCGCCGGATTCGTCGCCGCGACCTGGCTGCGCGGCGTGCGCTGGATCGCCGTACCCACGACCGTGCTCGCCATGGTCGACGCGGCCGTCGGCGGCAAGACCGGCATCAACACCGCCGAGGGCAAGAACCTCGTCGGCGCCTTCCACCCGCCGGCCGGGGTCCTGTGCGACCTCGCCGCGCTGGACTCGCTGCCGGTGCACGACTACGTCAGCGGCCTGGCCGAGATCATCAAGGCCGGCTTCATCGCCGACCCCGCGATCCTCGACCTCGTCGAGGAGGACCCGGAGGGCGCCCGTACGCCCACCGGACCGCACACCGCCGAGCTGATCGAGCGGGCCATCCGGGTCAAGGCCGAGGTCGTCTCCAGCGACCTGAAGGAATCCGGGCTGCGCGAGATCCTCAACTACGGCCACACCCTGGCCCACGCCATCGAGAAGAACGAGCGCTACAAGTGGCGGCACGGCGCGGCCGTCTCGGTCGGCATGGTCTTCGCCGCCGAGCTGGGCCGGCTGGCCGGGCGCCTCGACGACGCCACCGCCGACCGGCACCGCGCCGTCCTGGAGTCCGTCGGACTCCCGCTCACCTACCGCGGCGACCAGTGGCCCAAGCTGCTGGAGAACATGAAGGTCGACAAGAAGTCCCGCGGCGACCTGCTGCGCTTCATCGTCCTCGACGGCCTCGGTAAGCCCACCGTGCTGGAGGGCCCCGATCCGGCCGTGCTGCTCGCCGCCTACGGGGAGGTGTCGGCGTGACCCGCCGGGTCCTCGTCCTCAACGGGCCGAACCTCGGCCGGCTGGGCTCCCGCGAGCCCGATGTGTACGGCGCGACGTCCTACGCCGGGCTCGTCGAGACCTGCCAGGCGCTCGGCAAGGAGCTCGGCTTCGCCGTCGACGTCCGGGAGACCAACGACGAGGGCGAGCTGATCCGCTGGCTCCACGAAGCCGCGGACGGTTCAATTCCGGTCGTTCTCAACCCGGGGGCTTTCACCCACTATTCGTACGGAATGCGGGATGCGGCGGCCCAGCGCACCGCCCCGCTGATCGAGGTGCACATCTCGAACCCGTACGCACGGGAGGAATTCCGCCACAACTCCGTGGTCGCACCGGTCGCCACGGGGACCGTGGCGGGATTCGGCATCGGCTCCTACCGCCTCGCTCTGCGTGCCCTCGCGGACGAGCTGACCGACTGACGGACCCGTACACCGGACGGCCGACCCAGGGCCTCTCGTTTGGATCATGCCGGGCTCGCGTGCCCCGGCACCGCGCCTCGCGGCGTTGTCGTCAGTCTTCCTCGAGCTCTCGGCTCCGCTCGAGCAGGGGAGGCCCCAGCGGCTCCGCCATGGCTCTTTCCTGCGCCTTGCGATGCACGGCACCGCGGTGACATCAGCCGCTCCGCGGCGGGCCGCTCCCTCATCCGGCCTGATCC
>NZ_JBHVFF010000214.1:0-14837 GCF_042801895.1 Streptomyces sp. NPDC057543
GATTTTCTCACACCTTGATGTTCAATCAAACATTGATGTGTTAGAAATGGATCATGGGTGTGCCAATCGTCTGGACCTGACCCTGCGATTGGTGCAGGGCTCCGACCGGGTTTCCGTGTCGGAGCTCTCCCATCGCCTGGGGGTCTCCGAAATGACCGTCCGCCGGGATCTCGACGCACTGGAGCGGCAGGGGCTGGTGCGCAGGGTGCACGGCGGCGCGGTCGCTACGCGTGCACAGGAGGAGGGCGCGGGCTTCTCCGCCCGTGAGCCGTGGCAGGCCGCGACGAAGGACCGGCTCGGTGCGGTCGTGGCCGCGATGGTGGAGCCGGGATCGCGGGTGCTTCTCGACGCCGGCACCACCACCGTGCACGTCGCCGAGCACCTGGCCGAACGGGCGCCGCTGACGGTCGCGGTAGTCGGTCTTCAGGCCGCGGTCCGCCTGGCGGACCGGCCCGGGATCGAGCTGCTGATCGTCGGCGGCCGCTCCCGCCCCGGTGAACAGTCGCTGGTCGGCCCGCTGGCCCTGCGCACCATCGAGGCGTTGGCCTTCGACTGCTTCGTACTGTCCATCGGCGGTGTGCACGCCGAGTACGGCTGGTCGGAGTTCTCGCTGGACGACGCGGCCGTCAAGCGGGCCGCGCTCGCACAGTCGGACCGGACCATCGCCGTTGCCGATGCGACCAAACTCGGGGTGCGCGCGTTCAGTCAGGTCGCCGCTGTGGGCGCGGTGGACGTGTTCGTCACCGACAACGCGGCACAGGACGCCGCCACCCATCCCAATGGCCCGCTGACGCTGTCCGCCCTGCGTGATGCGGGCGTCCGCACCGTCCTGGCCTGAGAACCGGATCCACCGCGAGGAGCGCACATCATGACCGCAGGCCTGGACACCCCCGACCGCCGCGGACGCACCGGTCTGGACCGGCACGGCCGCGACCTGACCGGCAATCCGCGAGTGCGCATCAGTGACGTGGCGGTGCTGTCCTGCGACTGGTATGTCCTGCGCAGGACGACCTTCGACTACCAGCACAGCGACGGCCATTGGAGCCGGGAACAGCGCGAGACCTACGACCGGGGCGACGGAGCCACCATTCTGCTCTACCACCCGGGTCGCCGCACGGTTCTGCTGACCCGTCAGTTCCGGCTGCCCGCCTACGTCAACGGGCACCACGACGGGATGCTGATCGAGACCGCCGCAGGGCTGCTCGACGGCGACAGCCCAGAGGAAGCCATCCGCAGGGAAGCGGCCGAGGAGACCGGACACCTCGTCGGCACTCCCGAACGCGTCTTCGACGTCTACATGAGTCCCGGCTCGGTCACCGAACGCCTGCACTTCTTCGCCGCCCCCTACCGTTCGACGGCAGGAACTGGCGGCGCGCACGGGATCGCGGCCGAGGGCGAGGACATCGAGACCGTGGAACTCCCCTTCGAGGAGGCTCTCTCCCTGGTCCGCGGCGGGGTCATCGCCGACGCCAAGACCATCATGCTGCTCCAATGGGCGGCCCTGGACGGCCCGTTCCGGCGCCGCTGACTTCCGGCCCGACCCGCCTCGGTACACGCCCCGAACGTCACCCGCGCCGGTGGCCGGACCACGACCCGGCCGAGCGGCTTTGTCCTCGGTGTGGAGAAAGTTGTAGTGGATTCCTGCGCAACTTCTTCCCACTCCCGGCAACCGCTGCTACGTTCCCCTCGAAAGCCCGACGGACAGGCCGATGTGGCGGGGAGGGGCGCGTGAGACGTATGACGGCACGACCCGCGAATGCGCATCAGGCGCGACTGCTCCGGCTGTTGCGCGACGGCGGGCCCAACTCACGGGCACAGCTGGGGGATCAGGTCGATCTCTCCCGCTCCAAGCTCGCCGTCGAGGTCGACAGGCTGCTGGAGACCGGACTTGTCGTGGCCGATGGACTCGCCGCATCCCGCGGAGGGCGTCGTTCGCACAACATCCGGCTCGCTCCGCAACTGCGCTTCCTCGGCGTCGACATCGGTGCCACATCCGTCGATGTGGCCGTCACCAACGCCGAGTTGGAGGTCCTGGGACACCTCAACCACCCCATGGACGTACGCGAAGGGCCGGTCGCCATCTTCGAGCAGGTGCTGGCCATGGCGGCCAAGCTCCGGGCCTCCGGGCTCGCCGAAGGCTTCGATGGCGCGGGCATCGGCGTACCCGGACCGGTCCGCTTCCCCGAAGGCGTGCCGGTCGCACCGCCGATCATGCCCGGCTGGGACGGCTTCCCGGTCCGCGAGGCGCTCAGCCAGGAACTGGGCTGCCCCGTCATGGTCGACAACGATGTGAACCTGATGGCGATGGGGGAGCAGCATGCGGGTGTCGCGCGTTCCGTGGGTGACTTCCTCTGCGTCAAGATCGGTACGGGCATCGGCTGCGGCATCGTCGTCGGCGGCGAGGTCCACCGCGGTACGACGGGCAGTGCCGGAGACATCGGCCACATCCAGGTCGAACCCGAAGGGCGCGCCTGCGCCTGCGGCAACCGGGGTTGTCTGGAAGCCCACTTCAGCGGTGCCGCGCTCGCCCGCGACGCCGAGGACGCGGCGCGTGCCGGGCAGTCGCCGGAGCTCGCGGGCCGGCTGGAGGCGGCCGGCAAACTCACCGCCGCCGATGTGGCCGCCGCCGCGGCCGCGGGCGATGCCACCTCGCTCGACCTGATCCGCGAAGGCGGCAACCGGGTGGGCCAGGTCATCGCGGGACTCGTCAGCTTCTTCAATCCCGGACTGGTGGTGATCGGCGGCGGCGTGACCGGACTCGGGCACACGCTCCTCGCCAGCGTCCGGACCCAGGTCTACCGGCAGTCGTTGCCGCTGGCCACCGGCAATCTCCCCATCGTGCTGGGCGAGTTGGGACCGGCGGCCGGAGTGATCGGCGCCGCCCGGCTCATCAGCGACCACCTGTTCTCACCGGCCTGATCCTCGGCCGGTACGTACCACCGAACCGCTCCCGCCTCTTCCGGCCGGGAGTCCGGGGGGAGACCCCCGGGACAGCACTGCGCCCTGCCCACTCACCGGCCTTCCCCAAGCTCTCGGCTGCACTCGAGCAGGGGAAACCTCATTCGCCGAGGGGATTTGTCATGGCACCAGAACCGCCCCTGCTTACCATGTCCGGCATCACCAAGTCGTTCCCCGGAGTACGCGCCCTCGACGGCGTGGATCTGGAGGTACAGGCCGGCGAAGTCCACTGTCTCCTCGGGCAGAACGGCGCCGGCAAGTCCACCCTCATCAAGGTGCTCGCCGGGGCCCACCAGCCCGACGGCGGCGAGATCACCTGGCGCGGCGAACCGGCCGCGCTCAAATCACCCATCGCCGCGATGCGGCTCGGCATCGCCACCATCTACCAGGAACTCGACCTGGTCGAGGGCCTGTCGGTCGCCGAGAACGTCTTCCTCGGCCATGAACCCACCACCGCCCGCTTCATCGTCCGTACCCGCGAGGGCCGCACGGCGGCCGCCGCGCTGCTGAAGCGTCTCGGCCACCCGGAGATCGACCCGGCCCGGGCGGTCGGAGAACTGTCCGCCGCACAGCAGCAGATCGTCTCCATGGCGCGGGCGCTCTCCCACGACGTACGGCTCATCGTGATGGACGAGCCGTCCGCCGCGCTCGACCCCGACGAGGTCGACAACCTCTTCCGTATCGTCGCCGCTCTCACCGCCGACGGGGTCGCCGTCGTCTACATCTCGCACCGCCTGGAGGAGATCCGCCGCATCGGCGACCGGGTGACCGTGCTCAAGGACGGCCGTGCCGTCGCCGTGGGGCTGCCCGCCAAGTCCACACCGACACGCGACATCGTTGCGATGATGACCGGCCGCAACGTCGAACACGTCTTCCCGCCGCGCGCCACCGACCGTGCGGGGGCGGCCGTCGCGGAACCGGTACTGAAGGTCGAAGGGCTGACCAGGAAGGGCGAATTCGCCCCGGTGGACCTGGAGCTCCGGCCCGGCGAGATCGTCGGTCTGGCCGGACTCGTCGGTTCGGGACGCTCCGAGATCCTGGAGACCCTCTACGGCGCCCGCAGGCCGAGTGCCGGACGCGTCACCGTGGCAGGGAAGCAGCTCCGGCCCGGCAGCGTCCGCGCCGCCGTCGCCGCCGGGATCGGGCTCGCCCCCGAGGAACGCAAGGCGCAGGCCCTGCTGATGCTCGAGACCGTCACCCGTAACGTCTCCGTCTCCTCGATGTCCCGCTTCTCCCGGGCCGGCTGGCTCGACCGCGGGGCCGAACGCCGGGCGGCCCGCGCGGCCACCCGCGAACTCTCACTGCGTCCGGACAACCCGGACACCCCGGTTCGCACGCTCTCCGGCGGCAACCAGCAGAAGGCCGTCCTGGCCCGCTGGCTGCTGCGCGGCTGCCGGGTTCTGCTGCTCGACGAACCGACCCGCGGTGTCGACGTCGGCGCCCGCGCCGAGCTCTACGCCGTGATCCGCCGGCTGGCCGACGAAGGCCTCGCCGTCCTGCTCGTCTCCAGCGAGGTGCCCGAAGTGCTCGGCCTCGCCGACCGCGTGCTGGTGCTCCGTGAGGGCCGCGTCGTACACACGGCGGATGCCCGGGAGCTCGACGAGCACCGCGTACTCGACCTAGTGATGGAAGGGAGCCCGACGTCATGACGCAGCCCGTCTCCTCGGCGCAGCAGGGCGGGCCGGACAAGGGGGCCGCCCCCGCCCCGGCCGCCGGACCCAGGAAGCAGGACGGACCTTCGCGCGCCTTCGGCCTGCGCCTGGACGTGCGCAACCTCTCGCTGCTCGGCGTCCTCGCCGCACTGATCGTCGTCGGCGGATTCACCGAGCCCGACGCGTTCCTGGACACCGGGAACCTTCAGCTGATCCTCACCCAGTCGTCCGTCATCGGAGTCGTCACCGTCGGGATGACCTTCGTCATCACCAGCGGCGGCATCGACCTGTCGGTCGGTGCGATGGTCGCGCTCGCTTCCGTCTGGGCGACCACGCTCGCCACCCAGGATTACGGCTTCGCGGGGATTCTGTTCACCGCCGTGATCGTCGGACTCGGTGCCGGGCTGGTGAACGGTGTGCTCATCGCCTACGGGCGGATGGTGCCGTTCATCGCGACGCTGGCCATGCTCGCCTCGGCCCGCGGGCTGGCCCTCCAGATCACCGACGGCAAGACCCAGATCGTCACGGTCAAGTCGGTCCTCGACCTGGGCCTGCCCGACTCGTACGTCCTCGGCATCCCGCCCCTGGTCATGATGTTCGCCGCGGTGACCGTCATCGGCTGGCTGGTGCTGAACCGCACGACCTTCGGGCGGCGAACGGTCGCGGTCGGCGGCAACGCGGAAGCGGCCAGGCTGGCCGGCATCGACGTACGACGGCAGCGCCTCTACCTCTATCTGCTCTCCGGGCTGTGCTGCGGCATCGCGGCCTTCATGCTGATCGTCCTGTCCGGTTCGGGACAGAACACCAACGGCAATCTGTACGAGCTCGACGCCATCGCAGCCGCGATCATCGGCGGCACCCTCCTCAGCGGCGGACGCGGCACCATCGTCGGCTCCGTACTCGGCGTCCTCGTCTTCACCACCATCACCAACATCTTCGCGCTCAACAACCTGCAGACCGACGTCCAGCAAATCGCCAAGGGCGCGATCATCGTCGCCGCCGTCCTGGTCCAGCGCCGCACACCGGCGCACGGGGAGACCTGAGCCCACCGCCCCGGTTCTCCGCACCGTCCCTGCTTCTTCCCCCTGCTTCTCCGCACCGCCCACCGCTCCGTTCGTCACATGTGACATGTCCCGCACCGACATGACGTTTCACGCACCGGATGAAGGGTTTGACAGCCATGCCAGAAACCAGCCGCAGACGACTGCTCTTCGGCACCGCAGCCGTCTCCGCAGGCGCCGTCCTCACCGCCTGCACCAGCAATGAGCCCAAGAAATCGGAGACCGCGCAGAGCAATCAGCCCGCCGCCGACGACAAGCCCGGCAAGCCCGTCACCATCGGCTTCGCGGGTCCGCAGGCCGACCACGGCTGGCTCAACGCCATCAACGAGAACGCCAAGTCGCGGGCGGCGAAGTACTCCGAGGTGACCCTGCAGAGCACCGAGGGCTCCAATGACACCGCCGCCCAGATCGGCCAGGTCAAGACCCTCATCAACAAGAAGGTCGACGTCCTCGTCATCCTCCCGGCCGACGGCAAGGCGCTCACCCAGGTCGGCCTGGAGGCCATGCGGGCGGGCATCCCCGTCATCAACCTGGACCGGATCTTCGCCTCCCCGCAGGCCTACCGCTGCTGGGTCGGCGGCGACAACTACGGCATGGGTCTCAACGCCGGTACGTACATCGGTGAGCAGCTCAAGGACAAGGCGGGAGCCAAGGTCGTCGAGCTGGCCGGCATCGACAACCTGGAGCTCACCAAGCAGCGCAGTCAGGGCTTCGCCGACGCGTTGAAGAACTACCCCAACATCAAACTGGTGGCCCGTCAGGCCGCCGACTTCACCGTCGAGTCGGGCCAGGCGAAGATGGCCCAACTCCTCCAGGCACAGAAGAAGTTCGACGCTCTGTGGAACCACGACGACGACCAGGGTGTGGGCGCGCTGCGCGCCATCCAGCAGGCGGGCCGCGACGAGTTCCTGATGGTCGGCGGCGCCGGGGCCAAGTCCGCGATGGACGCCATCAAGGCCGACAACAGCGTGCTGAAGGCGACCGTTCTCTACCCGCCGACGATGGCAGCGTCCGCCATCGACCTGGCCCGCGCCCTCGCCCAGGGCAAGGGCGTCGGGGGTCTGGCCGAAATGGAGATCCCGACCAATCTCACTCTCTACTCGGCCGTGGTCACCAAGGAGAACATCGACCAGTACCTGCCGACGGGCTTCAGCTGAGCCGCCCCGCAGGAGGGTGCTGACCCTCCTGCCGCACCCATCGAACGACCGACTAGGAGGAAGCCGGGATGGCCCGTAGGGAAGAGACGGATCAGGAGGCCGCAGGTCCGCCGACGCATCGGCCGACGACGAGCGTGTCCACGCAGCGGCCGACGACGAGCGTGTCCACGCATCCGCCGGTGACGAGCGCGCCGACGCTCGGAGTCGGCATGGTCGGATACGCGTTCATGGGCGCCGCCCACTCGCAGGGGTGGCGCACCGCGGGACACGTCTTCGAGCTGCCGATGCGACCCGCTCTCGCCGCGATCTGCGGACGTGACCGGGCGGCCGTCGACGCGGCGGCGGCCCGCCACGGCTGGGCGGCGGCGGAGACCGACTGGCGGGCCCTCATCGCCCGGGACGACGTGCAGCTCGTCGACATCTGCACCCCCGGCGACAGCCACGCCGAGATCGCCATCGCCGCCCTGGAGGCCGGCAAGCACGTGCTGTGCGAGAAGCCGCTCGCCAACACGGTCGCCGAGGCGGAGGCCATGACCGAGGCCGCGGAGCGCGCCGCGGCCCGCGGTCAGGTCGCGCTGGTGGGTTTCAACTACCGCAAGGTGCCCGCGATCACGTACGCCCGCCGGCTTATTGCCGAGGGCCGGATCGGCCCCCTGCGGCATGTCCGTGCCACCTACCTCCAGGACTGGCTCGTCGACCCCGAATCGCCGCTCACCTGGCGGCTGAAGAGGGAACACGCCGGCTCGGGAGCGCTGGGCGATCTGGGGGCGCACATCGTCGACCTGGCCCAGTTTCTGGCGGGGGAGAAGCTGGTCGGGGTGTCGGCGGTCCGTGAGACGTTCGTACGCGAACGGCCGCTGCTCGCCGGTCCGTCCGCCGGGCTCTCCGGCGCCGCGGACTCGGCGGCGCGTGGGGCGGTGACCGTCGACGACGCGGCCCTGTTCACGGGCCGGTTCGCCTCCGGGGCGCTGGCCTCGTTCGAGGCGACGCGGATGGCGGCCGGCCGGAAGAACGCGCTGCGGCTGGAGATCAACGGGCAGCTCGGCTCGCTCGCCTTCGATCTGGAACGGCTCAACGAGCTGTCCTTCCACGACCACACCGAACCCGCCACCACGGCAGGGTTTCGGCGCATCCTCGTCACCGAGCCCCAGCATCCCTACCTGGAGGCGTGGTGGCCTCCGGGCCATGCCCTCGGCTACGAGCACACCTTCACCCACCAGGCCCGTGATGTGGTGCGGACGATCGCCGAAGGAACCGCCCCCGCACCGTCGTTCGCCGACGGGCTGCAGGTGCAGCGGGTGCTCGCGGCGGTGGAGGAGAGCGCCGAGAAGAACTCCGTACACACCCCCGTGGCTCTCTAGGAGGTCCCGCTCATGCCCCGTCCCTTCACACTCTTCACCGGCCAGTGGGCCGACCTGCCCTTGGAGGAGGTCTGTCGGCATGCCCGGGACTTCGGCTACGACGGGCTCGAACTCGCCTGCTGGGGCGACCACTTCGAAGTCGACAAGGCCCTGACGGACCCCGGCTACCTGGACGGCCGGCGGCAGCTGCTCGACAAGTACGGGTTGAAGTGCTGGGCGATCTCCAACCACCTCGTCGGCCAGGCCGTCTGCGACAGCCCGATCGACGAACGGCACCAGGGAATTCTCCCGGGGCGGATCTGGGGCGACGGTGAACCCGAAGGGGTACGCCGCCGTGCCGCCGAGGAGATCAAGAACACCGCGCGCGCGGCCGCCGCCTTCGGAGTGCGTACGGTCGTCGGCTTCACCGGCTCCTCGATCTGGCACCTCGTCGCGATGTTCCCGCCCGTCCCGCCGCACATGATCGAGCGGGGTTACGAGGACTTCGCCGAGCGCTGGAACCCGATCCTGGACGTCTTCGACGCGGAGGGCGTGCGGTTCGCGCACGAGGTGCACCCCAGTGAGATCGCGTACGACTACTGGACCACGCACCGCGCGCTGGAGGCCGTCGGCCACCGGGCCGCGTTCGGGCTGAACTTCGACCCGAGCCACTTCGTCTGGCAGGACCTCGACCCGGTCAACTTCCTGTACGACTTCCGGGACCGCATCTACCACGTGGACTGCAAGGAGGCGCGCAAGCGCCTGGACGGCCGCAACGGCCGCCTCGGCTCCCATCTGCCGTGGGGCGACCCGCGGCGCGGCTGGGACTTCGTCTCCGCCGGGCACGGTGACGTGCCGTGGGAGGACGTCTTCCGGATGCTCCGGTCCATCGGGTACGAGGGGCCGGTCTCCGTCGAGTGGGAGGACGCGGGGATGGACCGGCTGGCAGGTGCGCCGGAAGCGCTTGCCACGCTGAAGCGATACGACTTCGAACCGCCGTCGGCATCGTTCGACGCGGCGTTCGGGGGTGGCGACTGACGGGTCCTTCCCGGGGGTGTTGCCCCCGGGTCCCGGTCCGGGAAGGGGCGGGCCGAGCGGGGTAGGGGCGGAGCCCGCCGCCATCCCGTGCTCGCCCCTGCCCTCACCCCGCTTTGTCCTGACGCAGGAAAAAGTTCAACAAGACTGCTGCGTAAGGGCTTTCCGTTCAGGACGAACAGGTCTACCGTCCACAACGTGTACATGACATAACTCGCGTCGCGGGCGCCCCACAGGCCCCGGACGACCTGCGCGGCAGTCCCCGCGCAGAACGGCACGGCAGCACCCGCCCGTACCACCGGCACTCTCCGGAGGACACTCGTGCACCTCACCAGATACAGGAGCAGAACCCGGCTCCGCGTCCGTACATCCCTCGCACTGCTCACCGGCGGCCTGCTCACCGCGGCCACCCTCACCCTCGGCGCCTCGCCCGGAGCGGCCGTGGAAGGACCTGCGTCGCCGGCCGCCGCCGACGCCGCGGCCGAGGAATTCCAGCAGGTCACCCTCGCCAAGGGCGCGGCCGAGACCGGCGAGCCCATGACCCTCGCCGTCCTCCCCGACCGCAGCGTGCTGCACACCTCGCGCACCGGCGAGCTGCGCCTCACCGACAGCGGCGGAAACACCCGGGTCGTGGGGTCCGTCCCCGTGTACTCGCACGACGAGGAGGGCCTCCAGGGAGTCGCCATCGACCCCGACTTCAGCAAGAACCGGGCCATCTACCTCTACTACGCGCCTCCGCTGGACACTCCCTCCGGAGACGCCCCCGAGAACGGCACGGCAGCCGAATTCGCCAAGTTCGACGGGGTGAACCGCCTCTCGCGCTTTGTCCTGAACGCCGACGGCACCCTCGACAACGCCAGCGAGAAGAAGATCCTCGACATCCCGACCTCGCGCGGCATCTGCTGCCACGTCGGCGGCGACATCGACTTCGACGCGCAGGGCAACCTGTATCTGTCGACCGGCGACGACTCCAACCCGTTCGCCTCCGACGGCTACGCGCCGATCGACGAGCGCCCCGACCGCAACCCGGCGTTCGACGCCAGGCGCAGCGCCGGCAACACCAACGACCTGCGCGGCAAGATTCTTCGGATCAAGGTCGCCGAAGACGGCTCGTACACCATCCCCGACGGAAACCTCTTCGCACCGGGTACGGACAAGACCCGTCCCGAGATCTACGCGATGGGCCTTCGCAACCCGTTCCGCTTCTCCGTCGACAAGGCCACGGGCATCCTCTACGTCGGCGACTACGGGCCCGACGCGGGCGCGGCCGACCCCAAGCGAGGACCGGCCGGACAGGTCGAGTTCGACCGGGTGACCGAGGCGGGCAACTTCGGCTGGCCGTTCTGCACCGGTAAGAACGACGCGTACGTCGACTACGACTTCGCGACGAAGACGTCCGGCGCGTCCTTCGACTGCAACGCTCCGAAGAACACCTCGCCGCACAACACCGGCCTCGTGGACCTGCCGCCCGCCCAGCCCGCCTGGATTCCCTACGACGGCGGATCCGTGCCCGAGTTCGGCACCGGTTCCGAGTCGCCGATGGGCGGCCCCGTCTACCACTACGACGCCGACCTCGACTCGCCCGTGAAGTTCCCCGAGGCCTACGACGGGCAGTTCTTCGCCGGGGAGTTCGGCCGACGCTGGATCAAGGCCATCAAGCACGACGCCAACGGCACCGTCCAGTCCATCAACCCCGTTCCGTGGACCGGGACCCAGGTGATGGACATGGCCTTCGGACCCGACGGGGCGCTGTACGTCCTCGACTACGGCACCAGCTGGTTCGGCGGCGACGAGAACTCCGGGCTCTACCGCATCGAGAACGCCACCGGCGGCCGCTCACCCAACGCGGTCGCGTCGTCCGACAAGACCTCGGGCACGACGCCGCTCAAGGTGAGCTTCTCCTCGGCGGGCACCGTCGACCCGGACGGCGACCCGCTGACCTACGCCTGGGACTTCGGTGACGGCGGCACCTCCACGGCGGCCAACCCCACGTACACGTACAAGAAGAACGGCACCTACACGGCGACCGTCACCGCCAAGGACCCGACGGGCCGGACCGCCTCCGCGAGTGTCCACGTCACGGTCGGCAACACGGCACCGAAGGTGGAACTGAAACTCCCCGGTGACGGGCAGCTGTTCACCTTCGGTGACGAGGTCCCGTTCAAGGTGACCGTCACCGACCCCGAGGACGGCACGATCGACTGCTCGAAGGTCGAGGTCCGCTTCGTTCTCGGCCACGACAGCCACGGCCACCCGATCACCACCGTCAACGGGTGCTCCGGCACGATCAAGACCACCGTCGACGGCGGGCACGACCCGAACGCCAACATCTTCGGGGTCATCGACGCCTCCTACACGGACGGCGGAGGCGGCGGCCAGGCGTCCCTGTCCGGTCACGACCAGGCGCAGCTCCAGCCGAGGCACCGCCAGGCCGAGCACTTCAGCGCCTCGTCCGGGATCAAGGTCTACGACAAGGCGACCGCCAACGGCGGCAAGACCGTCGGCGACATCGACAACGGCGACTGGATCTCCTTCAAGCCGTACATCCTCGGCGACTCCAACAAGCTCACCGCCCGCATCGCGTCCGGTGGCAGCGGAGGATTCCTGGAGGTACGGGCAGGCTCGGCGACCGGTACGCTCCTGGGCTCGACCCCGGTACCCGTGACCGGCGGCTGGGAGAACTTCCAGGACGTCGACGTGAACTTGAGCAAGGTCCCCAAGAAGGCCACCGAGCTCTTCCTCGTCTTCAAGGGAGGCGACGGAGCGCTGTACGACGTCGACGACTTCGAGCTCACCCACAGCACCGCCGGCAAGGCCGCCAAGCGGGTCCTGGTCTTCTCGAAGACGGCCGGCTTCCGCCACGACGCGATTCCCGACGGCATCGCCGCGCTGAAGGAACTCGGCAAGGGCAGCGACATCACCGTCGACGCGACGGAGGAGGCCCGCCAGTTCACCACGGGCAATCTGGCGCGGTACGACGCCGTCGTCTTCCTGTCGACGACCGGTGACGTGCTCAACGCCGACCAGCAGAAGGCATTCGAGAACTACGTGGCCACCGGCGGCGGCTACATGGGCATCCACGCGGCGGCGGACACGGAGTACGACTGGCCGTTCTACGGCGGACTCGTCGGGGCGTACTTCTCCTCGCACCCCGCCATCCAGCCCGCCACCGTCCGCGTCGAGGACCACAAGCACCCGGCCACCGCCCACCTCGACGACGAGTGGAACCGCACCGACGAGTGGTACAACTACCGCACCAACCCGCGCGGTCAGGCCAAGGTCCTCGCCACACTCGACGAGACGACCTACACCGGCGGCACCATGAAGGGAGACCACCCGATCACCTGGTGCCAGGCCTACCAGGGCGGCCGCTCCTTCTACACCGGCCTCGGCCACACCAAGGAGTCGTACGCCGAACCGGCCTTCCGGGGGCTCCTCCTCGGCGGCATGCGGTACGCGGCCGGTCAGGTGAAGGCCGACTGCAAGCCCGACACCGGATACCGGTCGATCTTCAACGGCAAGACGCTCGAAGGATGGAAGCAGGCCGGCCCCGGAAAGTTCGACATCGTCGACGGTGAACTGCGCTCCGAGGGCGGCATGGGCCTGCTCACCTACCAGGCCAAGGAGCTCGGGGCGTACTCGCTCAAGCTCGACTGGAAGATGCAGGGCGACGACAACTCCGGTGTCTTCGTCGGCTTCCCGGAGTCCGACGACCCCTGGTCCGCGGTGAACAACGGCTACGAGGTCCAGATCGACGCCACCGACGCGCCCGACCGCACCACGGGCTCTATCTACACCTTCAAGGCGGCGAACATCAAGGCCCGCGACCAGGCCCTGCGGCCGCCCGGCCAGTGGAACAGCTACGAGATCAAGGTCCAGGGTGAACGTCTCCAGGTCTTCCTCAACGGAGTGAAGATCAACGACTTCACCAACACCGATCCGGTCCGGAGCCTGAAGGACGGCTACATCGGTATCCAGAACCACGGTGCCGATGACCATGTGTCCTTCCGCAACATCCAGCTGAAGGAACTGCCCTCGGCGTAGGGCGGTCACCCCGGCCGACGGCGGGCAGGGAAGGGAAGACCTCCCCGCCCGCCGTCACCACCCGGCCGTCTCACCTCGGCGGCCGTGTTCCCTCTTCGGTCCTGTTCCGCCTTCTATCCGATTCCCTCTTCGATCCTGTTCGCTCGTCGCACAGCGCCACTCGCTCTGCCCAGCCAGCACCCCCAGCCAGGGAGGCAGCCCGTGTCAGCATCCGCCGTTCGTACCGGAGTCTGGTTCATCGGAGCACGCGGTTCCGTCGCCACCACCGCCGCGGCGGGGTGCGCGGCGGTCGCGGCAGGGCTCCACCCGGCGGCCGGCATGGTCACCGAGACCACGCCGTTCGCCGACAGCGGGCTGCCCACCCTCACCTCACTGGTCTTCGGCGGACACGACACCGTCGGCTGCCCCCTGCCCAAACGCGCCGAGGCCCTGGCCGCCGGGGGAGTGCTGCCGCACGGACTGCCCCGGGCCGTGCGCTCCGAACTCGCCGCCGCCGACGCGGAGATACGGCCCGGCGGGCCACTGCCCGGCGACACCCGCAGCGACGAGGAACTCATCACCGCCTTCGCCGCCGACCTCGTCGACTTCGGTCACCGCAACGGCCTGACCAGGACGGTCGTGGTCAACGTCGCCTCCACGGAACCCGCTCCGGTCCCCGGCGATCCGCGGCTGGCCGCCAGCTCGCTCTATGCCGCGGCAGCGCTCCGGGCTGGCTGCCCGTACATCAACTTCACCCCCTCCACCGGGCTGCGCACCCCCGCGCTCCAGGACGCCGTCGCGGGCTGCGGACTTCCTCACGCGGGCCGCGACGGCAAGACCGGCCAGACGCTGCTCCGCTCCGTACTCGCCCCGATGTTCGTGCAACGCGCCCTGCCCGTACGGGCCTGGTCGGGCACCAACCTGCTGGGCGGCGGGGACGGAGCGGCGCTGGCCGACCCGGGCGCCGCCGCGGCCAAGAACGCGGGCAAGGAACGCGTCCTCGCCGACACGCTGGGAACGGCGCCCGAGGGCGAGGTCCACATCGACGACGTACCGGCCCTCGGCGACTGGAAGACGGCGTGGGACCACATCGCGTTCGACGGATTCCTCGGGGCGCGCATGGTGCTCCAGACCACCTGGCAGGGGTGCGACTCCGCACTGGCCGCACCCCTGGTCCTGGACCTGGCGAGACTGGTCGCCCGCGCCCACGAGAAGGGACTCACCGGACCCTTGCCCCAGCTCGGCTTCTACTTCAAGGACCCGGACGGCGGCCCGGCCGCACTCTTCGAGCAGTACGGGCAGCTGCTGGCCTTCGCCGACACGCTGCGGGGGACGAAGTGACGGTACGGGCCTGGGCGGAACTGCTGCGGGTGTCGGCGCTGTTCACCGTCCCCGGCGACGCGCTCGCCGGAGCGGCGGCGAGGGGCCGGCGCCCCGACCGGGGCACCGCGCTCGCCGTCGGCGCCTCGCTCTGCCTGTACGAGGCGGGGATGGCCCTCAACGACTGGGCCGACCGGGACGAGGACGCCATCGACCGCCCGCACCGGCCGATCCCCTCGGGACGGATCGCCCCCGGCGCGGCCCTCGCGGCGGCGGGCGCGCTGACGGCCG
>NZ_JBHVFF010000215.1:0-14833 GCF_042801895.1 Streptomyces sp. NPDC057543
GGCACGGGGTCAGCCCGCCCGGTCGGAGTCGGCCAGCTGCCGCAGCGCGTCATCGACGCCGACCGACCCGCTCAGGAGTTGTTGGGACAGCCGCCCCATCAGGTCCTTCGGGGCCACCTTCGACAGACCGTTGATGATGCGGTCCATCGCGTCGCCGCCCGTGGGGTCGGTCAGGTTGGCGAGCATCTTCAGCGTGAACTTCATCAGCAGCGGATGCGTCAGCCCGCGCTGGGTGGCGACCTTCATGACCTTCGGGTTGCCGATCAGCTTCACGAAGGCGCGGCCCATCGTGTAGTAGCCGCCGTAGGTCTCCTTGAGCACCTTCGGGTAGTTGGTGAGCGCCAGTTCGCGCTGGGCCGGGGTGGCGCGGGCATGCGCCTGGACGATGACGTCCGCGGCGATCTGGCCCGACTCCATGGCGTACGCGATGCCTTCGCCGTTGAACGGGTTGACCATGCCGCCCGCGTCACCGACGAGCAACAGGCCCTTGGTGTAGTGCGGCTGGCGGTTGAAGGCCATCGGGAGGGCGGCGCCGCGGATCGGCGTCGTCATGTTCTCCGGGGTGTAGCCCCAGTCCTCCGGCATGGACGCGCACCACGCCTTGAGAACCTCGCGCCAGTCCAACTCCCTGAAGGCGGAAGAGGAGTTGAGGATGCCGAGACCGACGTTGGACGTGCCGTCGCCCATGCCGAAGATCCAGCCGTAGCCGGGCAGCAGCCGGTCCTGGGGGCCGCGGCGGTCCCACAGCTCCAGCCAGGACTCCAGGTAGTCGTCGTCGTGGCGGGGCGAGGTGAAGTACGTACGCACGGCCACGCCCATCGGGCGGTCCTCGCGGCGGTGCAGGCCCATCGCGAGCGACAGCCGGGTGGAGTTGCCGTCGGCGGCGACGACGAGCGGGGCGTGGAAGGTGACCGGGGTCTTCTCCTCGCCGAGCTTCGCGTTGACGCCGGTGATGCGGCCGGTGCGGTCGTCGACGATCGGGGCGCCCACATTGCAGCGCTCGTACAGCCGCGCGCCCGCCTTCTGCGCCTGGCGGGCCAGCTGCTCGTCGAAGTCGTCACGCTTTCGGACCAGTCCGTAGTCCGGGTACGAGGCGAGATCCGGCCAGTCCAGCTGGAGGCGGACGCCGCCGCCGATGATGCGCAGGCCCTTGTTGCGCAGCCAGCCGGCCTCTTCGGAGATGTCGATGCCCATGGAGACGAGCTGCTTGGTGGCGCGCGGGGTGAGGCCGTCGCCGCAGACCTTCTCCCGGGGGAAGGCCGTCTTCTCCAGGAGCAGGACGTCCAGGCCGGCCTTGGCGAGGTAGTACGCGGTCGTGGAACCGGCCGGGCCAGCCCCGACGACGATCACGTCCGCGCTGTGTCCGGAGAGGGGCTCGGTCACGGTCGGATCTCCCGAGGACTCGAAATCGCGTGCCGCGCGGCACCTGTCCCATGCAGTCTATGGGGGCCCGCCGGGCAACTTTCCGAAGGGCTCCCCGATGTCGGCCGGGCCCTCCGTACAGCTGCGGGCGGGAGCACGGAACCGGCCGGCGCCATCTCCCGGTTTCCCGTCAACGGGCTGCACCGGCCCGTTGTTTCAGAGACGTACGCCCCGGTGCAGCGCCACCACACCGCCGGTGAGATTGCGCCAGGCGACCTTGGACCAGCCGGCCTGCTGGAGCTTCGCCGCGAGCCCGGCCTGGTCGGGCCAGGCCCGGATGGACTCGGCGAGATAGACGTACGCGTCCGGATTGGACGACACCGCGCGCGCGACCGGCGGCAGCGCCCGCATCAGGTACTCGGTGTACACCGTGCGGAACGGCGCCCACGTCGGCTGCGAGAACTCGCAGATCACCACCCGGCCGCCCGGCCTGGTCACCCGGTACAGCTCGCGCAGCGCCGCGTCCGTGTCCTGGACGTTGCGCAGCCCGAAGGAGATCGTCACGGCGTCGAAGGTCTCGTCGCGGAACGGCAGCCGGGTGGCGTCGCCCGCGGTGAAGGGCAGCCAGGAGTTGCGCTTCTTGCCCTCCTGCAGCATGCCGAGGGAGAAGTCGCAGGGCACGACGTACGCGCCCGTCGCGGCGAACGGCAGCGACGACGTCGCCGTGCCCGCCGCCAGGTCGAGGACCTTCTCGGCGGGCCGGGCGTGCACCGCCTTCGCTACCTCCTTGCGCCACAGCCGGGCCTGGCCGAGCGACAGCACGTCGTTGGTGAGGTCGTAGTTCGCCGCCACGCCGTCGAACATCGTGGCGACTTCGTGCGGCTGCTTGTCCAGGGAAGCTCGGGTCACCCACCCATTCAAGCAGCCCGGTCCGCGGCGCTTCGCGCCGGTCGTGACCGGGGCCCGGGTGGACTGAACCAATTCGGTCCACCGGCAGTCAGTACAGAGGGGAGCACCGAGTCACCAGGAGCCAGGGGGCCCAGATGTCCGCACAAGGTGCGCGCCGCCGCAGCCGGCTGATCGTCGCCTTCGTCGTCCCGGCGGCGCTGATCTTCGCCGCGGTGGCGGGGACCCGGTGGAGCGCCGGTGGCGACGGGAAGGCGGCCGCGTCGTCCGCGCCCGGGAGCTCGTCGCACACCGGGAGGTTCACCGTCGCCCGCGCCGGCGCCTCGGACTCCTCGGACACCCGCAAGGGCAAGGCCTACCGGGTCGAGGTGGAGGACGGTTCGGGAGTCGACCCCGACCTGGCCGCCGCCGAGATCGCCCGCATCCTGGCCTCGCCACGGGGCTGGTCGCACCACGGCGAGCACACCTTCCGTCAGGTCGCCGACGGCCCGGCGGGACTGGTCATCCGGATCGCCACGCCCCGAACCACCGACGCCGTCTGCGGGCGGAGCGGCCTCGACACCCACGGCGAGGTCAACTGCCGGGTCGGCACCGACGTCATGGTCAACCTCAAGCGCTGGCAGCAGGGATCGCCCGAATTCCACGGCCCGCTCGTCGACTACCGGGCCCTCATCATCAACCACGAGGTCGGGCACTGGCTGGGCCACGGCCACGAGACCTGCCCGGGCAAGGGCCGGCCCGCCCCCGCGATGATGCAGCAGATCTACGGTCTGAAGGGGTGCGTCTCCAACGCCTGGCCGTACGACGCCAAGGGCCACTACCTGGGCGGCCCTTCCGTGCCGTGACATCCCTCAGCTGCGGCGGAAGACCAGCCGTCCGCCGAGCACCGTCGCCGCGCAGCTCCCGGCGCCCGCGGTGCGCAGCGCCGCCGCGTCCCCTGCGGCGAACACCGCCAGATCCGCCGGCCCGCCGACAGCCAGGACCGCGGCGAACGCGTCGGCCGGTTCCCGTACGGACGCCAACGGGTCCAGCGACACGTGTTCCGGCGCCGGGCCCGGAGCGTGCACGCGCAGCCCCGAGCGGGCGACCGCCGTGCGTACGGCGGGGCGGGTGAAGGGGCCGCGCACGGCGGTCGTGCCGTGCCGCAGCATGCGTTGCAGTCCGCGCCGGGCGCTCGCGCCCCAGCGGGCGTCGTCCATGCCGAGGGCGGTGAGCGCGTCACCGGTGAGCGGGTCGCTGCCGAGCTCGTCCGCCTCGCGCGGGTCCGGGTGGTAGGCGGCCTCCAGCAGCGCCGGTGCCCCCGCGTTCAGCAGTCCCGGGGTGATCAGCCCGGACCAACGCCGGATCCGGGCCTGCGGACGGGCGGCGGTCAGCTCCCCGTACGCACCGATGGCGACGACCACGCCGCCGTCCACGGCCACGGAGTCCGAGCCTTCCGGGGCACCGTGCACCGCGTCGGCGGCGTGGATCGTCAGCACGGACGGGCTAGTTGGCGTCGAGGAGCTTCAGCTCCGGGTGTGCCGTGCCGCCCTCGATCGCCGTGGACGAGATGTGCGAGACCACCCGCTCGTCGACCGGGTCGTTCGCCGGGTCGTCGTGCACGACGAGGTGCTCGTACGTCGTGGCGCGCTGGGCCGGCACACGGCCCGCCTTGCGGATGAGGTCGATGATTTCGAGCCGGTTGGAGCGGTGCTTGGCACCGGCCGAGGAGACGACGTTCTCCTCCAGCATGATCGAACCGAGGTCGTCGGCGCCGTAGTGCAGCGACAGCTGGCCGACCTCCTTGCCGGTGGTCAGCCAGGAGCCCTGGATGTGCGCGACGTTGTCCAGGAAGATCCGGGCGATGGCGATCATCCGCAGGTACTCGAAGAGCGTCGCCTGCGTCCGGCCCTTCAGGTGGTTGTTCTCGGGCTGGTACGTGTACGGGATGAACGCGCGGAAGCCGCCGGTGCGGTCCTGCACGTCGCGGATCATCCGCAGGTGCTCGATACGCTCGGCGTTGGTCTCGCCGGTGCCCATCAGCATGGTCGAGGTGGATTCGACGCCGAGGCGGTGCGCGGCCTCCATGATCTCCAGCCAGCGCTCGCCGGACTCCTTGAGCGGGGCGATCGCCTTGCGCGGCCGGGCCGGCAGCAGCTCGGCGCCCGCGCCCGCGAAGGAGTCGAGCCCGGCCGCGTGGATGCGCTGGATGGCCTCCTCCACGGAAACCTTGGAGATCCGGGCCATGTGCTCGACCTCGGATGCGCCCAGCGAGTGGATGACCAGCTGCGGGAACGCCTTCTTGATGGCGGAGAAGTGCTCCTCGTAGTACTCGACGCCGTAGTCCGGGTGGTGTCCGCCCTGGAACATGATCTGCGTACCGCCGAGTTCGACGGTCTCCGCGCAGCGGCGCAGGATGTCGTCGAGATCGCGGGACCAGCCCTTGGCGGTGTCCTTGGGCGCGGCGTAGAAGGCGCAGAACTTGCAGGCCGTGACACACACGTTCGTGTAGTTGATGTTGCGCTCGATGATGTACGTCGCGATGTGCTCCGTACCGGCGTAACGGCGGCGGCGTACGGCGTCGGCGGCCGCGCCCAGTGCGTGCAGCGGCGCCGAGCGGTAGAGGTCGAGCGCCTCCTCCGGAGTGATCCGACCGCCTTCGGCGGCTCGGTCGAGGATGGGCTGGAGGTCGGCCTTCTCGGTCACCGGGCTGTCACCTTTCGGCGGTTTTTCAACGGATCTACGGACCGGTTCACCCTACGCCAGCCCCTGTCGGCGTCAGCTGCCGGACCGGCTGAGCGTGCCGTACGGCAGCCCCGCGCCCCTCTCCTCGGACCGGAAGCGGAGGGTCCCGTCGGCGGCGCGCGTGAAGTGGACGTCGGTGGAGGTGGACGTGCAGAAGGTCGGGTCGCCGGGGCGTTCGGGATCGGCGCGTTCGCGGAGCGTCAGTTCCTTGTCCGTGCCCGAGGAGAGGCGGGCGACGCTGTTGCAGCGGATGGTCACTCCGAGAGCGGAGACCTCCGTGGTCATGCGGACCACGTCCGCGCCCTTCTTCCCGGCGGTGAACACGGCGGTGAGCGTGCCGTGCGACTGCCTGGTGGTCTTCTCGGTGAGCGGGCCCTTCCACGTACCGACGAACTCCTTCGGGAGCTCGGTGACCTGGCCCGGGCCACCCGTGCCCGTGCCCGAGGTCCGCGAGGGTTCCGTGGAGGGGGTGGCGGCGGACGGGGTCCGGCCGACACCACCGTTCTCGGCGCCGTCCCGGTCGCCGCCGCCCGGCATCAGATCGAACAGGTACGCACTGCCCACGGTCACGGCGGCGAGCGCGCCCGCCACGGCGAGTGCGACGGTGCAGCTCAGCCGGCGGCCACGGTTCGCATCGGCGCGGGCCGGGCCGGAGTCCGCGCTGACGGTGACGGAGAAGTGGGGGTCGGACGCGCGCTGCCCGGGCAGCCCGGCCGGCCCGGGTGTCGCCGACGGACCGGCCGGCTCGGCCGTACCGGCGGTCGCGGGCCACGACGGCGGCCCGTTCGGGCGGGGCGGCCGGGTCGGTTCATGCGACAGGGCCGGCTCGACCGGCGGGCCGAACCCACCACCCGCACCACCCCGACCGTTCGCACCGTTCCCCCCGTCCGGACTCTGGGCACCATCCGCACCGACGGCACTACCGGCACCATTGGCGCCCCACGCGGCACCATTGGCGCCCCACGCCGCACTGCTGAACGGCACCGGCCCCGACTGCACCGGCGCGTCCTGCGGCTCCAGATCCAGGAGCGCGACCGCCGCCCGGCTCACCTCGCGCACGAGCGGGCCGGGCAGCCAGCCCGCCGCCACCAGCGCCGCCGCCCCGCCCGGCGCCAGCCGCCGGGCCAGCTCCGTCGGGGTCGGCCGGTCCTCCGGCTCCTTCGCCAGGCACCCGGCGACGACGTCCCGCAACTCCCCGTCCAACTCCCCCAGCTCGGGCTCCTCGTGCACCACCTTGTAGAGCAGTACGGCGGAGGAGTCGCCGAGGAAGGGGGCGCTACCCGTCGCCGCGTACGCGAGCACCGCGCCGAGCGAGAAGACGTCGGCCGCGCCCGAGATGTCCACGCCCCGGATCTGCTCCGGCGCCATGTAGCCGGGCGAGCCGACCGTGACCCCGGTGGAGGTGAGAGAGGCGGTGGCGCCGATGGCGTGGGCGATGCCGAAGTCGATGAGCCGGGGGCCGTCGAGGGCGAGCAGTACGTTGGACGGCTTCACATCACGGTGGATGAGGCCCTGCGCGTGCACCGCCGCCAGGGCCTCCCCCAGTCCGGCACCCAGCGTCCGTACCGCGTGGTCGGGCAGCGGCCCGTGCTCGTCGACCGCGGCGGACAGCGGTGGCCCGGCCACGTAGCCGGTGGCGACCCACGGGATGGGCGCGTCCGGGTCGGCGTCCAGGACGGGCGCGGACCACTGCGCACCGATCCGCCGCGCCGCGTCCACTTCCCGCCGGAAGCGGGCCCGGAACTGCTCGTCGAGAGCGAAATGGGGATGCACGACCTTTACCGCGACGGTACGTCCGCCCGCGCTGCGCCCCAGATAGACCCGGCCCATGCCGCCCGCACCGAGCCTGCCGAGCAATCGGTAGGCACCGATGGTCAGCGGTTCGCCGGCTTCCAGCGGCTGCATATGGACTCCCCCTGTGGACCGGCCGGACCTCCGACCGAAGCCTAGGGGCGAAGGTCATCGGGTCACAGAGGAAACCATCCGCCGATTTCCCCCGTAAGGGAACGAACAACGGCTTTCGACACAACAAAAGGCGTGAATACGTCGTTCATCCGAGCGATTCCGGTACACGACCGGGACTCACCCCGGACGCCGTCCGGGAATCGGCTATTCGACGCGTATTAACCCGAATCGATTCGGGTGCCGGACCGGAGGAAGGGGCGGGAGAAGGGCGGAGAGAAGAACAGGGGAGAAGGGGCGGGAAGCGATATCGGACCCGGAGGTACGGGATTCACCTATATCCCGGCCCATTCCCGCGCCCGGCACACCCCGCGTCCGCGCCGCACTCCGCCCCGTCCCCTCCCGCGTCCCTCGTCCGGTCAGCCGCCGAGCAGCTCGACCTTCACGTCCGCCGGGAAGCCGGTCGTCGGACCGACCCGGCGTGCGAACTCCTGTACGCCGGCCAGCTGATCCGGGCCGAAGCGGAAGTCCAGGGTCGTGAAGTACCGCTCCAGCACCTCCGCGTCGAAGGCCTCCCAGCGCGCCGCCTGCTCCGCGACCTTGGTGACCTCCTCCAGGGAGACGTCCCGCGAGGCCAGGAAGGCCTCGTGCACCTTGCTCACGTGGTGGGGCTCGGCCGCCAGGTAGTCCTTACGGGCCGCCCAGACCGCGAAGACGAACGGGAGCCCGGTCCACTCCTTCCACATCTGACCCAGGTCGTGGACCTGGAGGCCGAGCCGGGGCGCGTCGTGCAGGTTGGCGCGCAACGCGGCGTCGCCGATCAGCACGGCGGCGTCCGCCTCCTGCATCATCAGGCCGAGGTCCGGCGGGCAGGTGTAGTAGTCCGGGTCGACCCCGTACCGCTCGGCGAGCAGCAGCTGGGCCAGGCGCACGGAGGTGCGCGAGGTGGAACCGAGCGCCACCCGGGCCCGGTCCAGCTGGTCCAGCGGCACCTGCGACACGATCACGCAGGACATGACGGGCCCGTCGCAGCCCACCGCGATGTCCGGGAAGGCGACCAGGTCGTCGGCATTGCGCAGGAACTCGACCAGCGTGATGGGGCCGATGTCCAGATCGCCCCTGACCAGCTGCTCACTGAGCTTCTCCGGGGTGTCCTTCGAGAGCTCCAGGTCGAGCAGGGTTCCGGTTCTCGCCAGTCCCCAGTACAGGGGGAGGCAGTTCAGGAACTGGATGTGGCCGACGCGCGGCCTGCTGCGACGGTCGTCGCCTGCGACGGTTGAGACGATTGAATTGTCCACGTCGCGAGGCTAGACCCGTGGTGTCGCCCGGGCGGCACCGGGTACGCGTGGCGTCGCCGGATCCCACCCCGGGCAACCCGCCGAAGCCTTGCCCGCACCCCTGCCCGTACCCCTTGAAGGCGCCTTCGCGGGCCGTTCACGACACCCCTCGCGAGACCCTCCGGGACACCCTCTTCGTCAGCTCATCGGCACGGCAATCAAACATCCGGGTGAAGTGATCTTTCCCTCTACCCTTCCCTACATGCTGCGTGCTAGGCTCGACGCAAGTTGCAGTTTGGTTTCCCTTGCAGTACAGAGCCTGCGGAGCATGTAACCCGCAGGCTTTTGTAGTTTTCAGACTTGTTTGCAGGTTCTGGAGCAGGGCAACCCTTTGGCCCAAGGAGGGCTTATGGCTACCGGAACCGTCAAGTGGTTCAACGCTGAAAAGGGCTTCGGCTTCATCGCCCAGGACGGCGGCGGCCCGGATGTCTTCGTTCACTACTCCGCGATCAACGCGTCCGGGTTCCGCTCCCTCGAGGAGAACCAGGTCGTGAACTTCGACGTCACTCAGGGACCCAAGGGTCCGCAGGCTGAGAACGTCACCCCGGCCTAGTTGCCCGGGTCGGCCGATCGCGGCCGGTCAGCATTACCCAAGGAGCCCCGCTCCTCCGCTTCGGCGGGGAACGGGGCTCCTGCCCTTTTCCGGGAGACGGGCGATATGCCGTGGGAGCGCTTCGGCGCCCACGACGCCGTGGACCGCGACGCTGCGGCGCTTGACCTTGACACCGTGTGAAGCGGTGCAGTGGAGCCATCATGTTCACCATCGGAGACTTCGCCCGGTACGGACGGGTGTCGGCCCGGATGCTGCGCCACTACGACGCCATCGGGCTCCTGCACCCCGACCGCACCGATCCCGCCACCGGGTACCGCCTCTACGGCGCCGCCCAGCTCGCCCGCCTCAACCGCATCATCGCTCTCAAGGATCTCGGCTTCACGCTCCAGCAGGTGCGGGGCGTCCTCGACGAGCAGGTGGGGCCGGAGGAACTGCGCGGGATGCTGCGGCTGCGGCGTGCGGAGCTGGAGGAGGCCATGGCGGCGGCAGCCGCACGGCTTGAGCGGGTCGAGGCGAGGCTCCGGTCGATCGAGAGCGAGGGACACATGTCTGCGGACGATGTGGTGGTCAAGAGTATTGCCCCGGTACGGGTCGCCGAGTTGACCGGCACCGCGGCCGGCTTCGAGCCGGAGCACATCACTCCGGTGATCGGCCCGCTGTACGACCGGCTCTTCCCGCTGCTGGCCACGGTGGGCGTCAGCCCGAGCGGACCCGGGATCGCGCACTACGAGGACGCTCCGCAGGGTGGCGGCGCGGTCGTCGTCCACGCCGGGGTGACGGTCTCCGCCCCGGCGGGCCCGCTCGGGGACACCGGAATCACGGTGGTCGAGCTGCCCCCGTTCGAGGCGGCGACCGTGGTGCACCGGGGCTCGATGAACGGCGTACTGCCGACGGCCCAGACCCTGGCGCGCTGGATCGACGCCAACGGCTACCGGTCCACGGGATACGCCCGCGAGATCAGCCTGGAATGCCCCGAGGACCGGGACGAGTGGGTGACGGAACTCCAGGAGCCGATCACCAGGGCCTGACCCGCTCCGGACACCCATGGGTGGAAGAGAACGTGACACCCGGCGCCGGGAGTGTCACGTTCCCTTCCTCCTCCCCCCTACCGTCCTCCTCCGGGCCCTGCCCACAGCCCGTCGTCCGTCAGCCCCAGCAGGTCGATCGCGTTGCGGCGCACGATCCGGTCCACGACGTCGGCGTCCAGATGCCCCATCTGCGCCTCGCCGACCTCGCGCGACTTGGGCCAGGTGGAGTCGGAGTGCGGGTAGTCCGTCTCGTACAGGACGTTCCCGACGCCGATCGCGTCCAGGTTCTTCAGCCCGAAGGCATCGTCGAAGAAGCAGCCGTAGACGTGCTCGGCGAACAGCTCCGACGGCGGGCGATGGACCTTGTCGGCGACGCCGCCCCAGGCCCGGTTCTCCTCCCAGACCACGTCGGCGCGTTCCAGGATGTACGGAATCCAGCCGATCTGGCCCTCCGCGTACATGATCCGAAGGTTCGGGAACCGTTCGAACTTGCCGCTCATCAGCCAGTCGACCATCGAGAAGCAGCAGTTGGCGAAGGTGATGGTGGACCCGACGGCGGGTGGCGCGTCGGCCGAGGTGGACGGCATCTTCGAGGACGAGCCGATGTGCATCGCGATGACCGTGCCGGTCTCGTCACAGGCCCGCAGGAACGGGTCCCACTCGTCCGTGTGAATCGACGGCAGCCCCAGATGCGGAGGTATCTCGGAGAACGCCACCGCGCGTACACCGCGCGCGGCGTTCCGCCGGACCTCGTCCGCGGCCAACCGGGCGTCCCAGAGCGGGATCAGGGTGAGCGGGATGAGCCGGCCCCGCGCCTCGGGCCCGCACCACTCCTCCACCATCCAGTCGTTGTACGCGCGCACCCCGAGCAGCCCCAGCTCGCGGTCCTTCGCTTCGGTGAAGGTCTGGCCGCAGAAGCGGGGAAAGGTGGGGAAGCAGAGGGCGGACTGGACATGGTTGACGTCCATGTCGGCCAGCCGGTCGGGAACCGAGAAGGAACCCGGGCGCATCTGCTCGTACGTGATGACCTCCAGCTTGATCTCGTCCCGGTCGTAGCCGACCGAGGTGTCGAGCCGGGTGAGCGGGCGGTGCAGATCCTCGTACACCCACCAGTCGCCGATCGGCCCGTCGTCGCCCTTCGCGCCCATCACGGGTGCGAACTTGCCGCCCATGAAGGTCATTTCCTTGAGCGGTGCGCGGACGATCCGCGGGCCGCGGTCGAGGTACTTGGACGGGAGCCGGTCCCGCCAGACATGAGGGGGCTCCACCGTGTGGTCGTCCACCGAGATGATCTCCGGGAAGGTCTCCATGCCTTTCACGGTAGCGTTGATCTGACGAACCGTCAGCTATCTGTACCGGCCCACGTTCCACAATCGTTGTCGAGGGCTTGTGCAGAGAGTCACCCACTGCTGACGTGTCCGCCTCCGACAAGGCAGACTGTTGAGCGCGATACCAGCGGTAGCGAACAATCCGGATTCACCCGTACCCGACCGGTACATGGGCGGGCAATCCGAAACGGACAGCACCAGCACGATCGGCAGGACCGGCGGGGCGAGCAGGGCAGGGGGCAGCAATGGACCGTGATCACGGGCCGCGCATGCATGTTCCGGAGCAGCGAGCTCCACAACAGGCGGCGGCCGACGGCGCCGATCTGCGCTTCTCCGTGCTCGGCCCGGTACGGGCATGGCGGGGCGGCGAGGTGCTGCCGTCCGGTTCACCGCAGCAGCGCGCCCTGTTGACGGCGCTGCTCCTGCGCGGCGGCCGTACCGCCACCGCCTCCGAACTCATCGACGCCATCTGGGGCGAGGACCCGCCCTCGCAGGCGCTCGCCGCGGTACGCACGTACGCCTCCCGGCTCCGGAAGGTCCTCGACCCGCGGACGCTGGTCAGCGACGCCGGTGGATACGCGATCCGGACCAGGCGCGACGCCCTCGACCTGACGGTGGCCCAGGAACTGGCGGCCGAGGCGGACAAGGCCCGTGCGGCCTGCGACCGTGCCCAGGCCCGCGCCCTGTTCAACAAGGCGCTCGGCCTGTGGGACGGCGAGGCCCTGGCCTCCGTGCCCGGCCCGTACGCCGAGTATCAGCGCACCCGGCTGGAGGAGTGGCGGCTCCAGCTCACCGAGACCCGCCTGGACCTGGACCTGGAGGTCGGCCACCATGCGGAGGCGGTCTCCGAACTGACCGCGCTGACCGCCGCGCACCCGCTGCGTGAACGACTGCGCGAACTCCTCATGATCGCCCTGTACCGCAGCGGCCGCCAGGCGGAGGCGCTCGCGGTGTACGCCGACACCCGCCGGCTGCTCGCCGACGAACTGGGCGTCGACCCGCGCCCCGAACTCTCCCAGCTCCAGCAGCGCATCCTGCGGGCCGACGAGGAACTGGCCCGTCCGGCCGACGAACCGGCCCCGGCCCCCGCACCCGTCCGCCCCGCCCAGCTCCCGGCCACGGTCCCGGACTTCACCGGTCGCGCCTCCTTCGTACGCGAACTGGGCGACCGGCTGGCGACCGCCGAGGGTTCGGTCATGGCCGTCTCGGCGCTGGCCGGCATCGGTGGCGTCGGAAAGACGACCCTCGCCGTGCACGTCGCCCACCAGGCACGTCAGCACTTCCCGGACGGTCAGCTGTACGTGGACCTCCAGGGCGCCGGCGCACGGGCCGCCGAACCGGAAACGGTCCTCGGCGCGTTCCTGCGCGCCCTGGGCACGGCGGACTCGGCGATCCCCGACTCGCTGGACGAGCGTGCCGCGCTCTACCGCTCCACGCTCGACGGCCGCCGCGTCCTGGTCCTCCTCGACAACGCCCACGACGCGGCCCAGATCCGCCCCCTCCTCCCCGGCACCGCGGGCTGTGCGGCCCTGGTCACCAGCCGCGTCCGCATGGTCGACCTGGCCGGCGCCCACCTGGTCGACCTGGACGTGATGTCACCGGAGGAGGCGCTCCAGCTCTTCACCCGCATCGTGGGCGAGGAGCGCATCAACTCCGAGCGCGAGGCCGCCCTCGACGTGGTCGCCGCCTGCGGCTTCCTCCCCCTGGCCATCCGCATCGCCGCCTCCCGCCTGGCCGCCCGCCGCACCTGGACGGTCTCGGTCCTGGCCGCCAAACTCGCCGACGAACGCCGCCGCCTGGACGAGCTCCAGGCCGGCGACCTCGCGGTGAAGGCCACCTTCGAACTCGGCTACGGCCAGCTGGAGCCCGCCCAGGCCCGCGCCTTCCGCCTCCTCGGCCTCGCCGACGGCCCCGACATCTCCCTGGCCGCGGCGGCAGCCCTGCTGAACCTGGAGGCCCACGCGGCGGAGGACCTCCTGGAGGCCCTGGTCGACACCAGCCTCCTGGAATCGGCCGCCCCGGGCCGCTACCGCTACCACGACCTGGTACGCCTCTACGCCCGCTCCTGCGCCGAGCGCGACGAACAGCCTCCCGAGGAGCGCGAATTGGCGCTGTCGCGACTGCTGGACTTCTATCTGGCGACGGCGGCGGGGGTGTATGCGCTGGAGCGGCCGGGGGATCGGCTGGTCGCGCATTTGCAGCCGACGCAGTACCCGGGACTCAAGTTCGATGACCGCCATGCCGCTTTGGACTGGCTCTACGCCGAGGCGAACTGTCTTTTGGCCTGCGCACAGCAGTCGACAAGTCACAGCATGCTACGCAGAGCGGTGGATCTGCTGTGGGCCGCGAAGGACTTGGCGGAGTCGGGAGCAAACTCGAAACAGTACGAACTGGCAGCTTTGGCAACGCGGGACGCGGCCCAAGCCTGCGGCGACGCACACGCGGAGGGCCGGGCCAGAACCACCATCACCAATGTTCACATCGTGGCGGGCCGATTCGATGAGGCCGATGACGAGGCGCGACAGGCCATGGAGCTCGCGAGTTCGGCCGAGGACCCCGTCCCCAACTGCTGGGCACCCAACGACCGCGGCGTGATCGCGATCTACCAGGGACGGCACGAGGAGGGCGAACAGCACCTGCTCCTGGCCATAGAGAACTTCCGGGCCGACAACAACGACGTCGGCCAGGCAAGCGCTCTGTGCAACCTTTCTCGCATCCACGTCTCCCTCGGCCGCATGGCCAGTGCGATAGAGCTCGCACAGCAAGGCATCGACATCTACGACCGCATGGGGCTCAGTCTTCGCCTGGCCAACGGACGGTACGCCCTGGGCATCGCGTTGACGCAAGCCGGCCGGTTGTCCGAGGCCTTGAACCAGCTCACCGAGGCACTCGCACTGTTCCATGACAACCGCCAGCCGCTCTGGGAGGGCGTCACGCACTTTCGGCTGGCCGAGGCTCATCTTGCCGCGCGGCGGCCTACCCAAGCGGCGGCCCACGCGGAGCAGGCAATCGCTCTGCGTGGCATCGGCGGCGAGTGGCGCCGAGGCACGGTGTTGACGGTGCTCGGCAAGGCGCTGGACAGCATCGGCCAACCCGACCGTGCCAGGGCCTGCTGGATCGAAGCACTCGCCATCTATGAACAGTTGGGTGCGCCCGAGGCGGAGGAAGCCCGTCGCTTGCTTGCACCGGCCGCCGCCTAGTCAGGGCGGTCATCGTTCGTTCTAGTCAGGGCGTTCATCGTTCGTTTATCGCGGGAGGACACTCTCTACTTCATCGAGCCGTCGCGTCGGGGGGCAGACGGATCGACGGTGAGGCCGTGCCCGTAGGGTGAACGGCTCCAGGATGCCCGTCCGGCGATCCACGGGGGAACCGCCGGACGGGCATCGCCGACCTTTTGCACGGACTGACTCACGGGAGCTGACGACGATGAGCGAAACAAAGAAGACCAAGGACGATCTGCTCAAGCCGCAGGACAACCACGCATCCGACGCCGAAGCCAGCGTCGCCGTGACCCAGGACAACCACGCTTCCGGCGGAGGCGTGACCACGCTCGACAACCACGCCTCGGGCGAAGAGATCACCACGCTCGACAACCATGCGTCGGCGCCGAAGCCCAACTAAGACCTCACCCGCACGGGGAGCGGCCGCGGCGGCGCGGAGGGGGAGCCGTCGCGGCCGCTGCGTGTCTACATG
>NZ_JBHVFF010000216.1:0-14823 GCF_042801895.1 Streptomyces sp. NPDC057543
GGATCGTGACGTCGATCGTGTCCGCATGCCCTGCCAGGGCCTCGTCGACCGAGTTGTCGACCACCTCGTGTACGAGGTTCGGGTGGGTGGCGGTGGTGGCGTCGTAGCGGGCGAGCAGCTTGGCGTTGTCCCGGGCGGCCCGCCGGCGCAGCCCCGGGCCGGACCGCGTTCCGCCGGAGCCGCTACAGCCGCTTCAGCCGGGACGCCGCCTCGGCCAGCACGTCGTCACGCTTGCAGAAGGCGAACCGTACGAACGGCGCACCCTGCTCCCGGTGGTCGTAGAAGACCGCGTTCGGGATGGCGACGACCCCGCACCGCTCGGGCAGTGACCGGCAGAACGCGAAGCCGTCGCTCTTGCCGAGGGGGAGGATGTCGGTGGTGACGAAGTAGGCGCCGGCCGGGCGGTAGACCTCGAAACCGGCCTCGGTGAGCCCGTCGCTCAGCAGATCCCGCTTGGTCCGCAGCTCGGCGCGCAGCCCGTTGTAGTAGCTGCCGGGCAGGCGCAGCGCCTCGGCGACCGCGTACTGGAACGGGCCCGCGGACGCGTAGGCCGAACTCCGTCGGCATCTCCCGCCACTGCCCGCCGGTCCTGAACCGCCGGATCACGCCTTCGAACTGCCGCCGCAACCGCTCGGGATACATCACCGGATTCTGACCGGCCGGTCAATGGCGGGGAGGTGATGCTGGTGGCTCCGCCGGATACCCCTGCTCGTCGGGACGGCTTCCAGCCCGACCGGACGAGTGCGGTGGGCATGGGCGTCCGTGGATGGGCCTATCTTGGCGCGTATGCAGTTCTACACAATCGGCCAGGCCGCCCGGCTCCTCGGTGTGAGCCCGGATACCGCGCGGCGCTGGGCCGACGCCGGTCGGGTGGTCACCCATCGGGACGAGGGCGGGCGGCGACTCATCGAGGGGAAGGATCTCGCCGGCTTCTCTGTGGAGCTGGCCAAGGGCAGTGGCGGTGAGGAGGACGCTTCGTACACCTCGGTCCGCAATGCCTTCCCCGGGATCGTCACCGCGGTGAAGCTCGGTGACGTCGCCGCCCAGGTGGAGATCCAGGCCGGCCCGCACCGGCTGGTGTCACTGCTGACGCGGGAGGCCGTGGAAGAGCTGGGGCTGGAGGTCGGGATGGAGGCCACTGCCCGGGTGAAGTCGACGAATGTTCACATCGACCGCGTCTGACTGGGAATCGGTGGCCTCCCTGGGGCCAGCCGCTGCCCGAGTACGAATGCGCCCGGGTACCCGCCGGTGCACCGCCCTCCTCGATCAGGTGCTCGTCGCGGATCGGACACCTCGCGAGCCATGACTCCAGGGACTCCTGTGTCCCCGCCACCTACCGGGCCTGCGCGGACAGGGACAAGCCCGAGATGTTGGCAGTCGCAGAAAAGAAGGCGCGAGGCGGAAGGCGACGTGCAGCTCGCGAAGGAGCGTGCCGCCGGCCTCGACGCGCCGCTGACCTCGGTGCTCAACGCATTCGCCGGAATCGTCACCGCTCTGATCGTGGACGACGTGGTGGCGCGGGTGGAGGTCCAGGCGGGACCGCACCGGGTGGTGTCGCTCGTGCCCCGGGAGGCGGTCGAGGAAACCGGCCTCGCGGTCACCGCGCGCGTGACGTCGACGAGCGTGCGCGTCGAGTGCCCGTAGAGGCTCGACCGCCCGAGTCCGCATGACAGAGCAGGGCGGCCCACAGGTCGAGGCGGTCGGCGAGACGGGACAGGTCGCGGCCGGTGAAGTGTTCGATGCGCTGGATGCGGTAGTGGACGGTGTTGACATGCAGGTGCAGGGCTTCCGCTGTACGCGCCCATGATCCGTCGCAGGCGAGAAAAGTCCTCAGCGTTTCCAGGAGGGGCGCTGCAGAAGGGCTCACCGCGTCGGTCAGGGGTCCGAGAACGGTGCGGCTGTAGACGGTGCGGACCTCGGACGGCACGCCGGTGAGGAGCGTGTCGAGGCTGGAGAGGGACGTGGTGTCACTGAGGACCGACGCGTCCGGGGCGGTGTTCCTCGCCGAGGTCAGGGCGTAGCGGGCCTCGGCCAGCGCTCCGGCCAGGTCCTGCGGTTCGGCGGCAGATCGTCCGTTTCCGCCATGCAGCGGTACGGACGGTTCGCAGGCGGCGACGAACGGCCACGCTTCCCTCACATCGACGGCGCCGTGGACGACGGCGAACGCGGTGCCGTCCGGAAGGCGTCCGACCGCTGAGGCCCGGGCCCCTGTATGGGCCACCGCCTCCGCCAACGCTCCCTCCGCCAGCTCCGCCCGCCGTGTGCCGGTGTCAGCGGTGATCACGCGGTACGGTCCTTCGACCGGAAGCCCGCAGTCCTGAAGCGCCGCCGCCAATGAGGTCGGCTCCGTCCCCGGGGTGGTAAGCAGCGCGCCCAATTCGTCCGCCCCTTGGTGATCGGCGGCCCTGCGGCGGGACCACGTCTCCTGGCAGCGACCCAGGATCGCGGCGACCTCGTGCAGCATGCGCGGTGGCGCGGCGCCGGGATCGGGCAGGTACAGGTACCAACGCTCGTACGGAGAGGCGGCGTCCGCGTCGACAGGGACCGTGGCGCCGGTGCCGTCAGCCAGCAGGCCGGCGGCCTCCGCCGCGGAGAGCGTGCCCCCGCACTCGGTGGCTGCGACCGTACGGCCGGTCGGGGTGAGGACGTAGGCAATGACCGCCCGGTCGAGATGGGCGAAGGCCGCAGCGACGATCGCGTCCGGACCGGCGTCCTGGGCAACCAGGCGGCTCAGCCGTGTCCGTGCGTTCTGCGGCAGCGCGTGGTGGTGGCTCAGTTCGCCCCACTGCTGGAGGTAGACGGTGTCGGTGACAGCCCGGAACATCACGTCGGTCGGCACGGCGGCCAGCGGAATGTCGTACCGGGCGCATGCCTCGATCAGGTCGTGGGGGACGGCGCCGTGTGTCTCCTCGCCCGCCAGCAGCACAGCCGCGTCCGCGTCCCTGAGCCCGGCCACGAACCGGTCGGCCTTGTCCCGGCCGCCCTCCGGCGTCCACCACACCAGCCCGCTGAGTACGACCTCGCCGGGCCGTACGAAGCGGGTGGGGTCCTCCAGATCGGTGACGGTCACCCCGCTGATCTGTCGCCCCAGCAGTGCGTGCTCGGCCCACAGCAGGCGCAGGGCGAGGGTCTCGTCCTTCAGGAGGTGTTCGACGTGCATGTGCTCCGGCTCCTCGTACGGCTGCCGGATCCAGCTGTGGGAGGGCCCGGCATCCGGCATCTCTTATTCACCAGGTGGATGCCATTCACCGCATCGTAGGTGCCAGATCAAATGCGCGGTATGCCTCTTGGTTGATCCACCAAGAAGGGTGCCGGAAGCGTCGGTTTTTCCGTGTCGTGAACCAGTCGTCCGCGGCTGGTTCACGCTGCTTCACTGGCGGTCATGGACCTGAACACAGTGTTGGAGGTACGGGACGCCCGGGTTCCCTCGCCCTGGCGGTCGGGGGACGCCTGGCTCGGAGGAGGTACGTATCTCTTCTCCGAGCCGCAGCCGCGCCTCCGGCGCCTGGTGGACCTGAGCCGGAACGGCTGGCCCCCGGTGCGGCTGCATCCGGACGGCTCGGTGGAGATCGCCGCCACCTGCACCATCGCCCAGCTGTCCCGGTTCGCGAAGGGTCTGGAGGTCGAGGCGGCGCCGCTGTTCGAGCAATGCTGCCGAGCGTTCCTGGCCTCCTTCAAGATCTGGAACATGGCCACGGTGGGCGGGAACCTGTGCAATGCGCTCCCGGCGGGTCCGATGATCTCGCTGACGGCCTCACTGGACGGGGAGTGCCTGCTGCTGGCCCAGGACGGCGTCCGGCGCCGCGTGAGGGTCACACGCTTCGTCACGGGTGCCGGCCGCAAGGACCTCACCGAGGGCGAGCTGCTGCGGTCCGTCACTCTGCCGGCCCGTGCGCTGGCCTGTCGTACGGCGTTCCGGCAGGCGTCGCTGTACGGGCTGGGGCGGTCCGGGGTGTTGGCCGTAGGCACGTTCGATCCCCTGGACGGCTCCTTGGCGATCACGGTCACGGCCTCGACGGTCCGCCCGGTGCGGCTGTGGTTCCCGCTGCCGCCGCGTTCGGACGGACTGCGCGCGGCGATCGACTCCGCCGTCGCCGACGACGAGTGGTTCGACGACATCCACGGGCTGCCGGAGTGGCGGCGGCACATGACGATCCGGTTCGCGGAAGAGATCCGGCAGGAGCTCGGAGGGGCGGCACGATGAAAGTCGACGTCAACGGCAGGTCCTTCGAGGAGGAGCCCCGCCCGGGACAGTGTCTGCGGACATATCTGCGCGAGCGCGGCTGGTTCGGCGTGAAGAAGGGCTGCGACGCCGGGGACTGCGGAGCCTGCACGGTCCACGTGGACGGCGAGCCGGTCCACAGCTGCCTGTATCCGGCCTTCCGCGCCGACGGCCGCACGGTCACCACCGTTGAGGGTCTGGCCTCACCCGATGGTGAACTCCATGCCGTGCAGAAGAAGTTTCTCGATGCCCAGGGCTTCCAGTGCGGGTTCTGCACGGCCGGGTTCCTGATGACGACAGCGGCACTGGACGCGGACCAACTCGCCGATCTCCCCCGTGCTTTCAAGGGAAACCTGTGCCGCTGCACCGGCTACCGGGCCATTGAGGACGCGGTGCGCGGGGTCTGTCACGTCGAGGCTCCCGATGCCGGCGAGTCCGTCGGCCGCAACCTGCCCGCCCCGGCCGGACCGCACGTCGTCACCGGCACCGCCCGCTACACCTTCGACATCGATGTGCCCGGCCTGCTGCACATGAAGCTGCTGCGCTCCCCCCACGCTCACGCCCGCATCACCGTCATCGACACCACGGCGGCCCTTCGCGTGCCCGGCGTCCACGCCGTGTTCACCCACCATGACGCCCCCGAACGGCACTTCTCCACCGCCCGCCACGAACGCCCCGAGGAGGACCCGGAGGACACCCGCGTCCTCGACGACACCGTCCGCCACGTCGGCCAGCGGATAGCGGCGGTCGTAGCGGACAGCGAGGCCGCTGCCGAGGAGGGCTGTCGGCGCATCGAGGTGACGTACGAAGTCCTGCCTGCCGTCCTCGACCCGGAGGAGGCAATGCGGCCCGGCGCACCGATCGTGCACGACAAGGCCCCTTCGACGGCCCGGATCTCGCGTCCCCGCGACAACGTCGTCGGCGAGGCGCACGGTGAGATCGGCGACGTCGAAACGGGCTTTGCCGAGGCCGACGCCGTGTACGAGGGGACCTTCCGCACCCAGCGCGTTCAGCACGCCAGCCTGGAGACGCACGGCGCCGTCGCCTGGCTCGACGAGGACGACCGCCTCGTCGTCCGCTCCAGCACCCAGACCCCGTTCCTGACCCGCCGCGCCCTGTGCGCCCTGTACGACCTCCCGCACGACAAGGTCCGTGTCATGGCCGGCCGGGTGGGCGGTGGCTTCGGCGGAAAGCAGGAGATGCTCGTCGAGGACATCGTCGCCCTCGCCGTACTGCGGCTGCGCAGCCCCGTGAAGCTGGAGTACACGCGTGCGGAGCAGTTCTACGGCGCGACCACCCGGCACCCCTTCACCATCGGCGTGAAAGCCGGCGCTCGCCGGGACGGCACGCTGACCGCGCTGCAACTGCGGGTGGTGTCGAACACGGGCGCGTACGGCAACCACGGCCCGGCGGTGATGTTCCACAGTGTCGGTGAGTCGACCGCCGTCTACCGCGCCCCGCACAAGAAGGTCGACGCCTATGCCGTCTACACCCACACCGTCCCGGCGGGTGCCTTCCGGGGCTACGGCCTCGGGCAGGTGATGTTCGCCGTCGAGTCCGCGCTCGACGAGCTCGCCCGTGACCTCGGAATGGATCCGCTGGACTTCAAGGCGAAGAACATCATCGGGCCGGGCGAGGCAATGATCACCCCGGGCGGCGAGGAAGAGGATCTGTACATCGCCAGCTACGGCCTCGACCAATGCCTTGCCATCGTCCGCCGCGCCCAGGCGGAGCCTGCCACCGAACCCGTCCCCGAGAGCTGGCTGGTCGGCGAGGGCGCCGCCCTGGCCATGATCGCCACCGGTCCGCCCGGCGGCCACATCGCCGACGCACGGGCCGTCCTCCTGTCCGATGGAAGCTTCGAATTGCGCGTCGGAACCGCGGAGTTCGGCAATGGCACCACCACCGTGCACCGCCAGATCGCAGCGGGCGAACTCGCCACCACCGTCGACCGCATCACCGTCTGCCAGTCCGATACGGACGTCGTACGGCACGACACGGGCGCCTTCGCCTCGACGGGCGTCGTGGTCGCGGGCAAGGCCACGCTCCGCGCCTCGCGCGCCCTGGCGGACGTGCTTCTCGACTTCTCCGCCGCGCACCTGTGCGTCCCGCGCGCGGACTGCCGGCTCACCGAGGAAGCGGTGCTCCACCCAGGCGGACGCCTGACGTTCAAGGAGCTGTACGCAGCCGCGCAGGCGGTCGGGGTCGACGTCGCCGCCGACGGGCACTTCGGCGGCACCCCGCGCTCGGTCGCCTTCAATGCGCAGTGGTTCCGGATCGCTGTGGACCCGGACACCGGGGAGATCCGCATCCTGCGCAGCGTGCACGCCGCCGACGCGGGCAAGGTCATGAACCCGATGCAGTGCCGCGGCCAGGTCGAGGGCGGCGTCGCCCAGGCGCTGGGCGCCACCCTCTTCGAGAACGTCCGTATCGACGAGCGGGGCGAGGTCGAGACGGCCGCCTTCCGCCGATACCGGCTCCCCCAGTACGCCGACATCCCGCGCACCGAGGTCCACTTCATGGAGACGGCCGACGCCATCGGGCCCCTCGGCGCCAAGTCGATGAGCGAGAGCCCCTTCAACCCGGTGGCACCCGCCTTCGCCAACGCCCTCCGGGACGCGACGGGCCTCCGATTCACCCGACTTCCCCTCACCCGCGACCGGGTGTGGTTGGCGTTGTCGGATCAGAGCGTGAGCAGTTCCTCGTAGAAGTCGCCGAACTCCCGCTCCCGGTCGACGAGATGGATCTCCAGGATCCCGCGGCAGCGGCACCCGGCTCACAGGTCGCTCTTCGCCGTTGCCGTACGGGTACTGCCCGGTGTCACGCCCACGAGGCGTAGCCACCGTCCACGCGAATCGCGTTGATGCCGCTGATGTGCCGGGCCCCGCAGCGGTCCTGGGGCAGGACGAGCTGGGCTCCGGCGCGGTCGAGCGGAGTGCCGTCGATCGTGGCGGCGAGCAGTACCGGCGCGCAGCCGAAGTCGGGGTCGATCTCGGCCCAGGACAGGAGAGCGTGGTGGCCGTCCGCGCCGGACACCGCGATAAGGAAACGCAGGCGGTCCTTGCGGCGGACGGGGTCGAAGACGGGACCGGCCGACGACAGGACGTCGTGCAGGAGCGGCCCGGTGAAGCGGTGGTGCTGGATGCCGCTGGTGGCGCACTCGAAACTGACGTCGGCCTCGTGCTGCGGCCAGGCGAGCAGGTCGGGCACCGTGAGGCGCGCCGGACGGATCAGGTCGCCGGCGAGGGCGAATTCCGCCACTGTGTCCGCCACTACGGGGAACTGACTCACGGGCTACCACCTCCCGAATGTCCCTACCCGGATACCCAGCCTGTACAAACGCACATGCCACCCTGGAAGATCAGTGATCCGGCTCATGCGAAGCCACAGAAGACTTTCACCTCGCATCTGCGGCAGTATGATCAGTGCATGCACGCCTACCGGATCGGGGACGCGGCCACCTTGCTCGGCGTCAGCGCCGACACCGTGAGGCGTCTGGTCGACGGCGGGAAACTCACCGCCGAACGCGACGAGATCGGCCGCCGGATCATCCCCGGGCCGGCTCTCGCGGCCTACGCCCGGCAGTTGCACCGTACGGAGCGGGAATCCACCGGCTCCTCGGCCCGCAACCGCTTCTCCGGCATCGTCACCGACGTGATCCTCGGAGACGTGTCGGCGCAGGTGGAAATCCAGGCCGGGCCGTTCCGGGTGGTGGCGATGGTCAGCCGCGAGTCGGCTGAGGAACTGAAGCTGGAGCCCGGCGTTCCGGCGGTTGCCGTGATCAAGTCGACCGACGTGGTCGTCGACAGACCGTAGATGTGTCCGTCAGGACCAGAGGGAGTGGACCCGTGACAACCCGTATCGCACGCCGGACCCTGCAGGTGACCGGTGCAGGCACCGCCGCGCTGCTGGCCCTGAGCGCCTGCTCCTCGTCCGACGATTCCTCGTCGGTGAAGTCGGACTCCTCCGCCTCGGCCTCCTCGTCGGACAAGCTGTCCGGCACGGTGACCGTGTTCGCCGCGGCCTCGCTGAAGGAGAGCTTCACGACCCTGGGCAAGGAGTTCGAGAAGCAACACCCGGGTACGAAGGTGACGTTCAGCTTCGGCGGCAGCGACTCTCTCGCCGCGAGCATCACCGGCGGCGCGCCGGCCGACGTGTTCGCCGCGGCCAGCCCCAAGACGATGAAGATCGTCACCGACGCGGGCGACGCCTCCGGCACGCCCGCCACCTTCGTTCGCAACCAGCTGGAGATCGCCACCCTGCCGGGCAACCCCGACAAGATCTCCTCCCTCAAGGACCTCACCAGGTCGAGCCTGAAGGTCGTGCTCTGCGACAAGGAGGTGCCGTGCGGTGCCGCCGCCCAGAAGGCCCTCGACGCCAGCAGTCTCAAGCTCACTCCGGTGTCGTACGAGCAGGACGTCAAGAGCGCCCTGACCAAGGTCGAGTTGAAGGAGGCCGACGCGGCGGTCGTGTACAAGACCGACGTGAAGGCGGCCGGTGACAAGGTGGAGGGCGTGGAGTTCCCCGAGTCGGCCAACGCCGTCAACGACTACCCGATCGCCCTGCTCAAGGACGCCCCCAACGCCGATGCCTCCAAGGCGTTCATCGCGCTGGTGCAGTCCGCCGAGGGCCAGAAGGTCCTGACCGGGGCCGGGTTCCTGAAGCCGTGACCTCGACCGTCAAGTCCGACGCCGCGCCCGGCGCCCTCCGGGGTGGGCCGCGGCGTCGGCGTGTCCGGGCGGGTGGCGGTCGCGGCGTTCCGCTCCCGCTGTTCGTGCCCGCGCTGATCGGCCTGGCGTTCCTGATCGTGCCGCTGATCGCCCTGCTCGTACGGGCCCCGTGGCGCAGCATGCCCGAGCAGCTGACCAGCGCCGAGGTGTGGCAGGCGCTCCAGCTGTCCCTGGTCTGCGCCACGGCGGCGACCGCGGTGAGTCTGGTCATCGGGGTGCCGCTGGCCTGGCTGCTGGCCCGGGTCGAGTTCCCCGGACGCGGCCTCGTCCGCGCTCTCGTCACGCTCCCGCTCGTCCTGCCGCCGGTCGTGGGCGGCGTGGCGCTGCTGACGGCGCTCGGCCGCAACGGCATCGTCGGACAGTGGCTGGACTCCTGGTTCGGCATCACATTGCCGTTCACCACGGCGGGGGTCGTGGTCGCGGAGGCGTTCGTGGCGATGCCGTTCCTCGTCATCAGCGTCGAAGGCACCCTGCGGGCCGCCGACCCACGCTACGAGGAGGCGGCGACCACCCTGGGTGCGTCGCGCTTCACCGCGTTCCGCCGGGTCACGCTCCCGCTGATCGCGCCGGGCATCGCGGCCGGTGCGGTCCTGGCGTGGGCCCGCGCGCTCGGCGAGTTCGGCGCGACCATCACCTTCGCCGGCAACTTCCCCGGCCGTACCCAGACCATGCCCCTCGCCGTCTACCTCGCCCTGCAGAGCGACCCGGAGGCGGCGATCGCCCTCAGCCTGGTGCTGCTGGCCGTGTCCATCGCGGTGCTGGCCGGACTGCGCGACCGTTGGATGACCGCCGGATGACCGAGACTCACGACCTTCGCACCGACACTATCCCGGACGGGCTCGACGCCCGCCTCGTGGTGGACCGCGGCGCCTTCCGCCTCGACGTGGCGCTGATCGTCGCGCCCGGCGAGGTAGTCGCCCTGCTCGGCCCGAACGGCGCCGGCAAGACCACGGCCCTGCGCGCGCTCGCCGGCCTGACACCACTCACCGGCGGTCACCTCCGGCTGGACGGCGCGACGCTGGAGCGTACGGCGCCGGAGTCCCGCCCGGTCGGCGTCGTCTTCCAGGACTACCTGCTCTTCCCCCACCTGACCGCCCTGGACAACGTGGCGTTCGGGCCGCGCTGCCACGGGGCGACCAAGGCGGAGGCGCGTGCGCAGGCCGCCGAATGGCTCGACCGCCTGGGCCTCACGGATCACACCGGCGCCAAGCCTCGGCGGCTCTCCGGCGGCCAGGCGCAGCGCGTCGCCCTCGCCCGCGCCCTCGCCACCCGCCCACGTCTGCTCCTCCTCGACGAGCCCCTCGCCGCCCTCGACGCCCGTACCCGCCTGGAGGTCCGTACCCAACTCCGGCGCCACCTGGCCGAGTTCGAAGCGGTCGCCGTACTCGTCACGCACGACCCGCTCGACGCCATGGTCCTCGCCGACCGCCTGGTCGTCGTCGAGCACGGCGAAGTCGTCCAGGAGGGCAGCCCGTCCGACATCGCCCGTCACCCCCGTACGGACTACATCGCGCAGCTCGTCGGCCTCAACCTCTACCGAGGTCACGCGGACGGCCACACAGTCCGCCTCGAAACCGGCCCCGCCATCACCACCGCGGAGGCCCTGTCCGGACCGGTCTTCGTGGCGTTCCCCCCGAGCGCCATCACCCTCCACCGAAGCCTGCCCACCGGCTCCAGCGCCCGCAACCTCTGGCACTGCGAGGTCGCCGGCCTGGAGACCCACGGCGACCGGATCCGCGCCGCCCTCACCGGCGATCTCTCCCTCGCCGCCGATCTCACCACGGTCGCCGCTGCCGAGCTCGACCTGCACCCGGGTGCGGAGGTCTGGGCGACAGCGAAGGCGACGCAGACCCACGCGTACCCCGTCTGAGAACGCGCAGAGAACCGGAGAGCGTCCACGACCTGCGAGGCATCACCTTTCTCATCCATCGCAGATGCGATGGGTCCAACGCCGGCCCGCCCGACCCCGGCTACGGTGGGGCCACAGCAGGACCGAAGCATGACAAAACGACCCTTGTCTTCGTGAGGTGTTCCGCCATGAGCCTGAGCATCCGCAACCAGATCGCCGGCACCGTCACCTCCATCTCAGCGGGCGAGGTGATGGCGACGGTCAAGGTCCGCCTCGACGGCGGCCAGGATCTCACCGCGGCCATCACACTGGAGGCCGTCAAGGAACTCGGTCTCGCCGAGGGCTCCGCCGTCCGCGCACTGGTGAAGTCGACCGAGGTCTCGCTGGCCACCGGCCCGGTGACGGGCCTGTCCATCCGCAACCAATTGCCCGGCACGGTCGCCGCCGTCGCCACGGGCGGCGCCATGGCCTCCGTCAAGATCACGGTCGACGGCGGCCAGCTGACCGCCGCGATCACCAAGGACGCGGTCACCGAGCTCGGCCTGGAGGCCGGCTCTCCCGTGGTAGCGCTGATGAAGTCGACCGAGGTCTCGCTCGCGACTGTGTGAGACGGCACCGGAGCCCCAGGCACTGATCGGCCCGACGCCCTCCCTTACGCTGCATGGAAAGGACGCGTGAAGCGGGCCGGCACCGGGGGAGCGGTCAGCCGCGCCTGCGGCCGGTCGTCGAGTACGGCGACGAGTGCCGTGTGACACCTCGCCAGTCGAGCATCCGGCGCCGTTTCCCTGCACAGGGGAGGCCAGGCGTCAGGTCCTCACGCATCTGGCAGGTGACGTGGCGGCGGTGAGCCATGCACGTGCCGTCCCGGCCGCACGGCACACCGGTACGCAGGCTCGCCGCCCGTCTCCTCGGGTGGCGAGCCGCGCGTTGGCCCACCGCGGGAAACGAACTGTCACGGGACATGAGGGTGAGCCTCTTTGGCGTCCGGCAACCGGCAGGCCGCCGCCCGCACCGCACCGACCGGCCCTGTGGCGTCGGCCCGGTGTGCGGCGCCGTACCCGTGCCCGGCGCCGCCATCTCCGGGGCCGCGTATCTCTTCGTGCAGCGCTGCCGTGCGGTTCGGTGAGCGAGCGTCACACCGAGGCCCGTGATGGGCTGTTGCGGGCCATGGGGGCCTGGTCGCAGGCCTGATCAGGGCGTGGGCCGCCACTTTCGTCACTGTTCCGCAACAGGCATGAACCGCCCCGCCGGGTGCCCCGTACAGCCCGGTGTGCGCGGCTCAGCGACCGCGGTGACTCGAAACGAGAGAAGGAACCGGCATGGACGGCGGCAAAATCAAGATCAGCCCGGAAGAGATGCGGGAGGCGTCGATCTGGCTGCAGAACCAGAAGGAACTGATGCAGCAGAGCCTCCACGAGGCCAACACCAAGATGGACGAGATGGTCGAGGCGGCCTACTCGACGCCGGGCTCCGAGACCAAGTTCCGTCCGTTCTGGGAGGAGTACAAGAACGGCACCGATAAGGCGATCGAGGGCCTGCAGGGCGTCAGCGAGTTCATCAAGCAGGTCGCCGACGCGTTCGTCGACACCGACGACCAGACGTCCGGCTCCATCGGCTGACGTGCCCTTGTGTCCGGTCCCGCCCTTCTGCGGTGGGACCGGACGGCGGCCGGAGAGGAGGAACCGATGACCCGCATCAGCGTCCCCATTGATGACCTGAACGAGACGGTCAGGTCACTTGAGGACATCGGGGAGCGGATCAACAACACCGCGCGGCTCAGCGACGTCGGATCGAAGGCCGATGTGGGCGATTCGAAGCTCGCCGACTCCCTCGCCGACTTCGACCACGCATGGGGCAGGGGCCACGAGAAGGTGCAGGACAACGTGAAGGTCTTCTCCGAGAACACGAAGAAGATCTCCGACGCCTTCACCCAGACGGACGACGAGACCGGCAAGGCGCTGGACGACTCCAAGAAGACCTGACGAGAGCCTGCTGGCAGAAAGGACCTGCGTCATGACGCATCCGGTCACGGACCGGGCTACGGGGGCGCCCGCGCACTACAAGCTGCGCTACCCCGGCTCCTGGTGGTATCTGGACCTCGACCCGAGCACCCGGGACGCGTCCATCCGCCGCCGTATCGAGCAGCAGGCGAAGGGGGTTCCGCAGCTGTCCCGCGAGCGGCTCGACGGCCTGATCCGCGACACCCGCCGGACCGCCCGCGAGGCCTACGCCCGGGGGGCGCTCCAGGCGGCGGGGATGGTCAGGTTCCCCGGCGGGGACGCGATGCTCAGCGCCACGTCCGTCGTGCTGCGGATGCCCGTGCCGGAGGACCAGTCGGCCGATCTGGCCGAGGTGCTGTTCGGGGCGAGCATGCAGGCCGGGGACCCGCAGAGCAGCGGGTACCCGCCGCGCGAGGTGGATCTGCTGGAGCTTCCGGACGTCGGACCGGTCGGGCGGATCGCCTCGATCGAGGACATCGACTACAAGGGCACGCCGGTGCGTACGGCGCTGCTGCACACGCTGTTCCCGATCCCGAACCGCCGGGAATACCTGCTGGTCTCCAGCTCCACGCCCAATGTGGAGCTCAAGGACCAGTTCTTCGAGGTGTTCGACGCCATCGCGGGGACGCTGCGCTTCGTGGAAGTCGAGAGCAAGGGCACGGCTGTGCCGGCCGCACAGAGCCCGCAGGGCACGGACGAGAACGGAAAGTGAGGGCGCGGCAATGGCGCGGCCAGCGGTGTCCGACTGGGAGACGGTCTTCGGGTTCTCGGACGACCCGACGCCGGGCGATGCGGAGATGCTCGGGAAGCTCGCGGGCCAGTACCGGTCCGTCGCCGACGACGCGGACCAGGCGCTCCCCATCGTCAGCGGCCTGAAGAACAGCCAGCTCGGCGAGGGCAAGGCCATGGAGAAACTCCGGCACAAGCTCGGGGACCTGGCCAATCAGGTGGAGAAGCTGCACAGTTCGTACGACAAGGCGGCCCGCGCGCTGGACACCTACGCCGACCAGCTGGGGGACCATCAGCGCAAGGCCGACAACGCCCTGGTCGACGGACGGGACGCCAAGGAGCGGCTGCAGCGGGCCACTGATGCCGCCGCCGCGGCGGGGTCCGTGATCAGCGGCCTGGACGCGGCGGACCCGCCCCCGCCGGACGACGAGGCGGCCCGGCGAAGTGCGCGGCGGGCCATGGAGGATGCCCGCAGCGACCAGTCCGCGGCGCAGGGGGACGCCGACAGCGCCCAGCGGGATCTCGACGCCGCCCGCATGCTCGCCGAGGACGCTCGGGAGCTGCGCGAGACGGACGCCTCGACGGCGGCCCGCGCCCTGGACGAAGCGACGAGCGAGGCGGTCCCGGGCAAGAGCCTGTGGGAGAAGATCAAGGACATCTTCAAGAAGGTGCTCGGCTTCATCAGCGCCGCCCTGGGCATCATCGCCATGCTCATCCCCGGATTGCAGGGCCTGGGGCTCGTCCTCACGATCGCCAGTCTGGTCACCGCTGCCATCCCCTTCATCATGAACATCGTCGACAGTATTCAGTCGGGTGAGTGGGATGTGCTCGACATGGTCCTCAGCGGCCTGGGGCTGGTGCTCGGCGGTATCGGCCTGATCAAGATCGCCAATCTGGGCGGGATCGCGAACACACTCAAGACCGTCACGAGCGACCTCAAGGCGATCCAGATCAACATCAAGAGCGTGGTCCCCACCATCAAGGCGTTCACCGGGTTCAAGAACCCGGGCGACCTGGTGGCGAACCTGCTGAAGAACATCCCCGGTGGCGTGTGGAAGACACCGGACATCCTGAAGCAGCTGCCGGACATCACCAACATCTGGACGAAGACGGCGGGGTGGATCGACCAGAGCTCGAACCTCATCGGAGTGGCCGGCTTCGGCTGGGCGATCAACGGCGCCGTGCCCAACGGGACGACGGGCACGATCAAGCACGACCCCAGCTATGTGGAGGGATCGACCTGATCCGGGCCGCGTCCCGTCATGCGTGAGGGCTCCCGCCCCGGCCGTCGCC